>JBJFGD010000221.1:0-9259 GCA_051892355.1 Acutalibacteraceae bacterium
TAAATTCTATACTCGGTGTAAAAACTGATATTATAATAAACCGTTTAAAAGACGGAGATAGTTCACGCTTTGAACAAGAAAGCGGAGAGTGCATGTTAAACGGCTGTATTTTTGAAGCCGATGCGAAAACGGGGCTGACAACTGCGGTAAAACGAATATATATTTAAAAGAAAGGTGACGGAAATTGAAAAAATTGATTTGCATTTTAATATCGATTTCTTTGATCTTTTCGCTTGCGGGTTGTCGGCGCACAACCGACACGGTCAGCAGTTCAGAGGGTATTGCGGCAGCACCGTCATCTAATACCGACACTAAAGTTATAAATCTGCTTTATTCATACAGTGATACATTTAATCCTTATACTGCATCAACCGATGCAAACAGAAATTTGACAACACTTTTGTATGACCCGCTGGTTAAAACCGATAATAGTTTTAAAACGGTGTATGCCTTAGCGTCTTCTGCCCAAACGGTAGAAAAAGTATGTACGGTAAAATTGCGTGATGCCGCTTTTACTGATGGCAGCACCGTCACCGCAGATGATGTTGTTTATTCGTACAATCTTGCAAAAAACAGTCCGTTTTACACATATAATTTTTATGAAGTAGTATCTGTAAATGCATCTGATTCAAAAACGGTAGTGTTTAATTTGTCACAGTATGATGAATATTTTATAAATCTGCTTACATTTCCAATTGTTAAATCGGGTTCATCAGGTATTACAGATGCCGACGGCAAAGAAATTCCGCCCATAGGTTGCGGAAGGTATTATATATCAAAAGACGGCGACAGTTTAATTCTTAACACAAGTTACTATGGAAAAAAAGGCAGAATCGAAACCATAAAGCTTATAAATTCGCCCGATGCAGACTCTACCTCGCATTATGTAGAGGTGGGCGCTACGCATGTATATTACACAGATGATGATAATATAGTGCGTATGAGCGGCAAAAAAACCGAAGTTAATTTAAACCGCCTTATATATATAGGTATAAACAGCTCATACGGTTCACTGCAAAGCAAAGAAATGCGCTATGCTATATCTTCGGCGATTGATCGCAGCGCCATTTGTCAGACGGCTTACTACAATAATGCCATAGCTGCAAAAGGATTTTTTAATCCTTATTTTGAAGCTACGGCGGCAGTGCAAACAATTGAAAGTAAACCCAATTCTAAAATAACGGTTGAAAATCTTTCTAAAATAGGGTATAATAATATGAATTCAAGTGGTTATTATGCAAATAATTCGGGTAATAACCCGGTGTTTACATTGCTGGTGAATTCAGAAAACAGTTCGCGCGTTATTGCGGCTAATCTTATAGCGCAACAATGCAAGGCTGCAGGCATACAAATAAATGTTGTTGAGTGCAGTTATGAGCAATATGTCGAGAGATTGTCAACCAACAATTTTCAATTGTACTTGGGTGAAATACAAATTCTTGACAATATGGATATGGCACAGTTGGTTATACCCGGCGGCAGTGCCGCTTACGGTGTAGGGCTTGAAAGTGCCCAAACCCAAAACAGCGAATCGCCTGGCGATGAAAATGCCGAGTCAGATGAGAATGCAAAGCCGTCTGAAGAACAAACTAAACAAAGCAGTTGTGAAAGCATAATCAACAGTTACCGTTCGGGAAAGTGCGGTATAAGCGATGTTGCAGGTACACTTCTTACCGAAATGCCGCAGATACCTATATGTTACAGAAACGGTGTATTGTTTTATGATTCCGCCATAATCGGCGGTGTTAGCGCAAGCAGAAGTGACATTTATTTATCTATCGAAAACTATGAATTTTAGGAGGACTTATTTATGATAGCTTATGAAACCAGAACAGGCACAATCAGTATAACCGAAAATTTTTTAAGCAAACTTATAGGTCACGCGGTTACCTCCTGCTTCGGCGTGGTAGGTATGATGCCTATGTCAAGCCGTCAGCGTTTGTTTGGACTCGTTTCCAAAAATCAGTCGCTTGATACAGGCATACAGGTAAAGGGCAACGCAAATGCGATTAATGTTGAAATTCATATTATAGTAACTTACGGTATGAATATTAATGCAATTGCGGCAAGCATTACCGAAAAGGTAAAATATGTTGTAGAAGAAACCACCGGTATTACCGTTAACAAGGTAACCGTAAAGGTAGACGGAATTAAAGAATAATTTCTGTTCTTTTATAAAAAGGAGTGTTTATTTTTGTTTAACGGTAACATTTTACGCGATGCTATAATTTCTGCCGCGAATAATCTTACAAATAACAGAAAACAGGTTGATGACCTTAATGTATTCCCTGTGCCTGACGGTGATACAGGTACAAATATGTCTATGACAATCGCAAACTCGGTGCGCGAGCTTGAAAAGCTTGAAGGCGAAACCGCCGGCAAAGTAGCATCTGTAAATGCTTCGGCTTTGCTTCGCGGTGCGCGCGGCAATTCGGGTGTTATAACCTCGCTTTTGTTTCGCGGATTTGCTAAAGGTATAGGCAGTGACGAGTGTGTAACCGCCGACAATTTAGCGTCTGCATTTGCTTTGGGCGTTGAAGCGGCTTACAAGGCTGTTATGAAACCTACCGAGGGTACAATTCTTACGGTTGCGCGTATTGCTTCAGAAAAGGCAACTGCCGCGCGTGATAACGGTGCAGATGCTTTAGGCGTTTTTGCTGCCGCTATCGAGGGTGCTAAAGAGGCACTTGCCGACACCCCAAATCTTTTGCCCACACTTAAAAAGGCAGGCGTTGTAGACGCAGGCGGTCAGGGCTTTGTACTTATACTTGAAGGTATGATGTCGGTATTGAGCGACGGTGTTATAATCGCATCAAATAATCAAACCGCAGAAGAAACTACAGAGCAAAACGAAAACCGCAATGCGGCAGGTGAATTTGAAACCGAAATCACCTTTACTTACTGCACCGAATTTATAGTAAACCGTAATCCTGAATGTGAAAAACAACCGGCAGAGCTTCGCGCTTATCTTGAAAGTATAGGCGACTGCGTTGTAGTGGTTGACGATGATGAAATAATTAAAGTTCATGTTCACACCGATCACCCGGGTAATGCTTTTGAAAACGGTCTTACTTTCGGTTCGCTTACAAGTATGAAGGTAGAAAATATGCGCGACCAGCATGAACGCGCAAAGCACGATGCGGCAAACGCCAAAAAGGCACCCGCAAAAACAGCAGATTTAAGTGAAAAGATTGAGTCTGTAGAAATTACAAAGCCCGTAGGTTTTGTATCGGTTTGCGCAGGTGACGGTGTTGCAGCACTATTTACCGACCTTGGCGTTGACACCATAGTTTCGGGCGGTCAAACCATGAACCCCAGTACAGATAATATTTTGCGTGCTATTGAAAGCACGCCCGCAGAGACGGTTTATGTATTACCTAATAATAAAAATATCATTATGGCTGCCGAACAGGCTATTTCTATAAGCACCCGTAAGGTAATAGTTCTTCACACAAGAACAATTCCTCAAGGTATTTCGGCAATGCTCAGCTTTGATGAAAGTGCAGACAGCGAGACTAATGCCATTGAGATGCAAAAGGCCGCAGAACGCGTTGCGACAGGTCAAGTAACATTTGCGGCGCGCGATTCTGACTTTGACGGTCATAAAATCACTAAAGGCGAAATTATGGCTATGTTGGGCGGTAAGATTTCTTTCACCGATACCGATCTCGAAAAAGCAACAATAAAGCTTGTTAAACAGATGATCAAACGCGACAGTCAGTTTGTTACGGTTATCTACGGTGAAGATGTTACCGATGCACAGGCAGCTGCTGTAGAAGAACAGCTTAATGCAAAGTTTGGCTCAAAGGTTGAAATCACCTTTGTAAACGGCGGTCAGCCTGTATATTATTATATAATTTCTGTAGAGTGATAGTTTATGTCAAATTTTGATACCGACATAAGGTTTTTAAAGGGCGTTGGCGAAAAACGCGCCCAGCACTTATATTCACTGGGCATCGATACAATCGGTGCCCTTTTGCGTTATTATCCGCGCGGTTATGAAGATTTTAAAACCGTAACCCCCATCGCTGAATGCGCCGCTGACCAAAAGGTATGTGTTAAAGCAAAAATAATAACCCCTGTAATCGAAAATGTTATTCGCAAAAATATGACAATTTATAAATTTGCGGTAAGTGACGGTACAGCACAGTTGCAGATTACGCTTTTTAACAATAAATATCTTGCAAACCGACTGAATGTAGGCAGTGAATATTTGTTTTTAGGCAAACTACAGTACGGGGCATTTTTGCCTGCAATGTCATCGCCTGAAATTAAAGAGGTAGGCGGCACGGGTATAGTGCCTGTGTACCCCGCATCAAAAAATATGACTTCAGCGGCAATTGGCAAACTTGTTAAAACCGCACTTGAAGGCTGTGAAATTGATGAAGTTTTACCCGAAAGCATAAAAGAAAATTATAAACTTTGCGATTTGCGCACAGCGCTTGTAAATATACATTTTCCCAAAAGCGAAGAGGCATTAGCACAAGCAAAAAAGCGTTTGGTTTTTGAAGAGCTTTTTATTTTGCGCACCGGTCTTATGTTGCTTAAAAACAAAAGACGCATAAAGTCGCATTTTATATTACAAAAAGATTATACACAGCAATATATTGCATCTTTGCCCTTTGAAATGACAAACGCACAAAAAAGGGTTATCAGCGAATGTGTCGGCGATATGGCATCGGGCAGAGTGATGAACCGACTGGTTCAAGGTGATGTAGGCTGCGGAAAAACAGCCGTTGCTTCGGCACTTATGTATCATACCGCACGGTCGGGGTATCAGGCGGCAATAATGGCACCTACTGAAATTCTTGCAGAACAGCATTATAAAAATCTTTGTCAAAGCCTTAAAAACACCGATATAAAATGTGTGTTTATAACAGGTTCTCTTAAAAAAAGCGAAAAACAAAACGCTAAAGAACTATTAGCTTGCGGCAAAGCCCAAATAGCCGTAGGCACACACGCACTTATAAGCGGTGATGTCGCTTTTAAAAATTTAGCACTGGTTATTACCGATGAACAACACCGTTTCGGTGTGGCACAGCGAGCTGAATTTTCATCCAAAGGCGTACACCCTCATACGCTGGTAATGTCGGCAACCCCAATACCGAGAACGCTGGGTCTGATAATATACGGCGACCTCGATATAAGCATAATAGATGAATACCCCAAGGGCAGAAAGCTTATCGAAAATTACTGTGTAGAGAGCGCTTTGCGTCAGCGCGTTTTCGGTTATATAAAAAAGCATCTTGAGGAAGGCAGACAGGGTTATATTGTCTGCCCTATGGTAGAAGAAAATGATGAACTTGACATTACTTCTGCCGAACAGTATTATGCAAAAATCAAAGACAGCGATTTCAAAAATTACGCTGTAGGTCTGCTTCACGGAAAAATGAAGCCCGCTGAAAAAGATAAAATTATGCGTGATTTTAAAAACGGAGAAATACAGTTGCTTGTATGCACCACCGTAATTGAGGTTGGCATTGATGTGCCTAATGCCGCTATAATGGTAATAGAAAATGCCGAGCGCTTTGGCCTGTCACAACTGCATCAATTGCGCGGCAGAATAGGCAGAGGCGAATATAAATCCACCTGTATTTTCATTTCGGATTATAAAAACGGCATTACCGCAGACAGACTTAAAATAATAAAGGCCAACAATGACGGGTTTAAAATTGCCGATGAAGATTTACGCTTACGCGGCCCCGGCGACTTTTTGGGTTCACGGCAGCACGGTCTGCCCGATCTTAAAATAGCCGATATTTATGCCGATAATGATGTGCTGCGTATGGCAGGTATGGCGGCGGCGTGCCTGCTTGAAAACGATCCTAAACTTATTAAAGGCGAAAATCAAAATCTTAGGAAAGAAATAATAAAAATGTATAAAAAATTAAACGAAAACTAAAAACAGAAGGCGACCCTATGTTTAAAAAATTTTTAAGTTATTATAAACCTCACAAACTTACATTTGCGCTTGATATGCTGGCATCGCTCGGTATGTCTATCATTGCGATTTTTTATCCTATGATAACACGCTCAATGCTGAATGATTTGATACCCAATAAAAAATACACCGATATCATTATATATGGTGTCGGTTTGTTGCTGATATATGTACTGCGAATGGGGCTTTCATATTATGTGCAGTATAAAGGGCACATAATGGGTGTAAAAATGCAGGCAAAAATGCGAAGCGACCTATTTAATCATCTTCAAAAGCTGCCCGTTAGTTTTTATGATGACCACGAAACGGGAAAAATTATGTCGCGTATGACTACCGATTTGTTTGATGTTGCCGAACTTGCCCATCACGGACCTGAAAACTTTATAATTACAAGTGTTTCAATAGTTATATCGTTTGCATACTTAACATACATAAATGTTTGGCTTTCGCTGATTATATTTATATGTGTGCCTTTTTTGATAATGGTGTCTATGATATTGCGAAAACGAATGAGGACGGCTTTCAAGCAACGCCGTGAATCAAATGCACTTATTAATGCTTCTCTTGAAAGCAGTATTTCGGGCATAAGAGTTACCAAGGCCTTTACAAATGCCGATAAAGAAACCGAAAAGTTTGAAGCAAGTAATGAAAAGTTTGTTGAAAACAGCCGTATGGCATACAAGGCAATGGGTCAGTTTCATTCTGAAACAACCTTTGTTACAGATGTATTTAATGTTGTAATACTTATAGCCGGCGGACTTTTCTTATACAGCGGCAAAATTAATTTTGGTGATTATTCTGCCTTTATAGTGTCGGTAAATCTGTTTATTAACCCTATAAACACATTTATTCGTTTTATGGAATCTTTTCAAGACGGAGTTTCGGGCTTTGAACGCTTTATGGAGATTATGAGCGTTGAACCCGAGACTGACAGTAAAACCGCGCAAGATGTCGGCAAATTGCAAGGAAATATAGAATTTAAAAATGTTATATACGGTTACGGTGACGGCGATAATGTACTTAAAGGCGTAGATTTAAAAATCAAAAAGGGTATGACCTATGCGTTGGTCGGTCCTTCAGGCGGCGGTAAAACTACCATATGCCACTTAATACCGCATTTTTATGATATACGCGAAGGGCGAATTTTAATCGACGGTATAGATATTAACGATATCACACGCACATCTTTGCGAAAAAATATAGGAATTGTGCAGCAAGACATTTATCTGTTTAATGCCAGCATTAAAGAAAATATTCTTTACGGCAAACTTGATGCCGGCTTTGATGAGGTTGTCGAGGCGGCAAAACGCGCCAATATTCACGATTATATTATGACACTTCCAAACGGATATGACACTGTTATAGGTGAACGCGGTGTCAAACTTTCGGGCGGGCAAAAACAGCGACTTTGTATAGCAAGGGTGTTTTTGAAAAATCCGCCAATATTAATTCTTGATGAAGCCACAAGCGCACTTGACAATGCCACTGAAATTATGATACAGAAATCTCTTGATGAACTGTGCAAGGGCAGAACTACGCTGGTTGTAGCTCACCGTCTTTCTACTATAAAAAATGCAGACGAAATTGCCGTTGTATCGGGCGGAGAAATTTGTGAAAAGGGAACACACAGCGAACTTTTGGCAAAAAACGGCATATATGCCAATCTAAATGCACAGCAATTTGAGCAAGAAAGATGATTTAATTTCAAATATAGTGAAAAATATTAAAAAACTGCATTTTCTTATTAAATACAAATTTTTTGGAATGTATTAAAATATATTGTGTAAAATATATAAAAAGGAGATGTATATATGGCTCAAACACCTATCGAGTTTGTTAAATTCCATTTTGACAATTGGTTTGTTGATGACCCTATGCATATATCTCCGTTTATTGTATACCGTGTAGGTGAAATTGACACTTACCCGGGATTTGAACTTGCAAATCATCAAAACAATCAAAATGAGATTACATACATTGTTAAAGGCAATGCCAAAGTTACCTGTGGCCATGAAACCTATGAATGTAAATCGGGAGATATAATTTATAATGCCAAGGGTACTACCCATGCTATGAAAAATGCCGAGGGCCAGTCACTCAGGTATTATTCCCTTTCATTTGGTATTGACGATACCTCGGGCAATACAGAAAAAATACTTTTCGATTTTTTTGAAAATTCAACTTCAGGCAAAGTAATGGCTGATAAAGCGATACCTAATGCTTTTCAAGATATTTTTATAAATCTGTATGAAGAAGATGAACTTTCAAAAGCTCTTATTGTTGACAGCATCAGAAAAATATTAATTTATACTAAACTTTCTTTTGAAGGCAAGGCAAACAGGGTTTATATTCCCGATGCGCGTTTTGGCAAAAAGCGTATCATTTCGCAGATATGTTCTTTTATAGACTCTTCGGTTGAAGATATTTCAACTCTAAAAAAACTGCCTGAAAAATTCGGTTACAGCTATTCATATCTATCATCTTTTTTCTCAAAGTCAATGGGTATGAGTTTAAAAAACTATTTTTTGTTAGCCCGTCATAAATATGAATGTGACTTGCTTAAAAGCGGTCTTTCGGTTACCGAGGTGTCAGAGCGTATGGGCTACAGTAGTATACATGCTTTCAGTAATGCTTTTTCTTTGCGCGAAGGCATAAGCCCCAGCGTGTATGCAAATAAAAGAAAGAAAAAAGAACAAAACGATAAATAAAAATACCGCCTGCGGCATATGCTGCGGGCGGTATTTTTATATAGGATTTATATTCTGTATTGCGTTTTTATTTGATTTTTAATATAATAAAAAATGCAAAATAAGAAGAGCAATAATATCAAATAAAAATATTTGTATTCGTGCTATTATTAAAATATGAGGTGAAACCAAAATGTCAGATTTTGTAAAGTTTCATTTTGATAATGTCTTTTATGAAAAGCCTATGCTTTTTTCGCCTTTTAATCTAATACAGGTGGGCGATATTGATACATATTCGGGTTTTAGATGCAAAAAACACACCCAGGTTGCCCATGAGATTACATATATAGTAAGCGGAAACGCCAATATACTTTGCAACGATAAAACATACTTCTGCAAAGGCGGAGATGTACTTTTTAATCCTAAAGGAACTTTACACGCCATTGACAGTGCTGACGGTCATTCACTGCGGTATTATTATCTTGCGTTTGATATAGCTGATAAATCGGAACATTGCGAACAAATGTTGGACAATTTTTTTAAAAGTGCAGATGCCGGTTGTAATGAGGCTGACCGAGGTATACCTCAAACCTTTCACGATATATTTTTTAATTTATACGGCAAAGATGAA
>JBJFGD010000222.1:0-5231 GCA_051892355.1 Acutalibacteraceae bacterium
CACTCAAATTTTCATTTTAACTCTTTACCCCAACTATTGACAAAGAGCCAAAAAAGAGTGCATTTAGTTAATGCACTCTTTTTATATTAAGTGTAATATTTTTAGATTATACTAATATGCCAATAAATTTTAATACAAAGTAGAATACGAACAAAGCAGTCGAAATCCACATTACAGGCTTAATATCCTTAATTTTACCGGTGCAAACCTTTAGAATTGTCCAAGCAAGGATACCAAACATAATACCGTTTGAAATTGAGTATGTAAATGGCATGATAACTATTGCCAAGAAACCGCCGATAACATCTGCGATGTCGCCTTCAAATTTCATATTTTTAATTGAGCTTAACATCAAAAGACCAACAAACAGCATTGCAGGGGTTGTTGCAAACGCAGGAATTGCCAAGAACAACGGTGAAAGAACTAATGAAACTAAGAATAAGCCTGCGGTTGTAACAGAAGCAAGACCTGTTCTGCCACCTGCGGAAACACCGGCACTTGATTCAACATAGCTGGTTACTGTTGATACACCCAATGATGCACCTACACAGGTACCTACAGCATCTGCCAATAATGCACCTTTTGCTTTGGGAAGCTCGCCCTTTTCGTTAAGTAGATTTCCTTTTTCTGCAACACCTATTAATGTACCAACTGTATCAAAAATATCGGTGTAAAGGAAGGTGAACACAACTACAAAGAAGGTTGATAGGTGTTTTATTATGTATTTGAAGTCAAAGTTGAATAACACAGGAGCCTCGATAGAAATTTTGCTGAAAGAGGGGATAAGTGAATAAACACCTGCTTCAGGATCAACAACATACCATCCGCAAAGTTCGGCTATAATACCTAACACCCATGTCGCGATGATACCTAAAAGAATATCTCCGGGGACTTTAAAGTGATGCAATATACCAATAATTAATAAACCGACAATAGAAAGAATAAATTCAGGTCTGCTAAAATTACCAATTGAAACTAAAGTAGCATCATTCTTTACAACAAAGCCTGAGTTAATAAGGGCTATAATTGTAATAAATAAACCTATTCCGGCAGTAATGCCGAATTTTAAGTTTGCCGGAATTTGGTTAACAAGTGCTTCTCTAAAGTTGAAAAAGGAAAGTATTAAGAAAATGATACCTTCTACCAAAACTGCGGTAAGCGCTACGGAATAGGGAATATTCATTGCACCACAAACAGTAAAGGCAAAAAACGCATTAAGACCCATACCTGAAGCCAGGGCTACAGGATAGTTTGCAAAGAATGCCATACAAAGAGTAGCGATAGCAGCAGAAATTGCTGTACCGGTCAAAATTGCACCTGCCGATGCACCATCAATTACGCCCAAATATGCAGGGTTAACTGCCAGTATATATGCCATTGCAAGAAATGTTGTAATACCGGCAATTATTTCTGTTTTCACATTTGTGCCATTTTCTTTTAGCTTAAACAGTTTTTCTAACATGAAAATTTTTCTCCTTTATATTTTAAATTTTGCCTTTAAAAGTATATTTCTATTTTTAAATTTTGTCAATAATTTTGTTGAATAAAGTTGTCATTTCTAATTAATATTAAAATTGACAATTATTTTTTTAAGTGATATAATAATTCATTATGATAAAATATATTAAGGAGGTTGTGTTATGGAAGAAAAAATCATTGAGTTAGATGAAAAAATATTTGAATTAATAGAGAATAAAAAGTTTTTAGAGCTTAAACAAATACTTTCAGAAATGCAGCCTGCCGATATTGCCGAAATTCTTGAAGAGGCTGACCTCAAGGATATACCTGTAATTTTCAGAATATTGCCTAAAGAGCTTGCCGCTGAAGTTTTCGTCGAATTTGACAGCGATATGCAACAACTGCTTATCGACGCATTTAGTGATAAAGAGCTTCGCGAAGTTATGGACGAGCTTTTTATGGACGATACGGTTGACATTATCGAGGAAATGCCTGCAACTGTTGCAAAGCGTATTTTAAAGCACACTGATGCAAACACTCGCAGAATGATAAATCAGTTGTTAGCTTACCCCGAAGACAGCGCCGGCAGCATTATGACCACCGAGTATATCGACCTTAAAAAAGATATGACAGTGGATGCAGCTTTTGACCGAATTAGAACCATTGGTATAGACACCGAAACTATTTATTCATGCTATGTAATTGACAGTCGGCGTAAACTGATAGGCACTGTATCACTGCGTGATTTGCTTTTAAATGATAAAAATTGTCTTATCAAAGATTTGATGGATGAAAATATAATCGCGGCAAACACGGTTGATGATAAAGAAGAAGTCGCATTGATGTTTGATAAATACGATATGTTGACTTTGCCTGTTGTTGATAAAGAAAGCAGACTTGTAGGTATTATCACGGTTGACGATGTCATCGATGTTATTCAAGAAGAAGCTACCGAAGATATCGAAAAAATGGCGGCTATTCTTCCAAGTGAGCACAGTTATTTTAAAACAAGCGTATTTAAAACCTTTAAATCGAGAATACCGTGGTTACTGTTTCTTATGATTTCGGCTACTTTTACGGGCAGTATAATTTCGGGATTTGAAAGTAAAATTGCGATTTTTCCGGCGTTAGTTGCATTTATTCCTATGCTTATGGATACAGGCGGTAATTCCGGCGGTCAGGCTTCGGTAACAATTATCCGCAGTATTGCTATGGGCGATATTGAGTTTAAAGATATTTTCAAGGTCATTTGGAAAGAAATAAGAGTTGCGTTTCTTTGTGCTGTAACATTGGCTTCTGTAAGTGCGATAAAGTTATTTCTTATTGACAATCTACTATTCAATAATCTTGACGCAGGCGAGGCTATAGCAGAAATTTTTGTTGTGTGTATAACATTGTTCTGTTCGGTAATAGTAGCAAAGCTTATAGGTTGCACTTTGCCAATACTTGCTAAAAAAATCGGTTTTGACCCTGCTGTTATGGCAAGTCCGCTTATTACTACAATAGTAGATGCCATTTCACTTTTGATATATTTTGGAATAGCATCTGTAATTTTGCTGTAAAAAAAGTTATAACATTAAGTAAAAACACCTTTGTGAGCTATCACAAAGGTGTTTTAGTTATTTAGCTTTTATGTGATTTATTAAAATCTTTTTAATTTCGGAATAAGGAAGAATTATAAGCGCTAACAATATGCTGTAAGCAAATAGTTTAAAGTTAAGTGTTGTAAGTCCAAAAATGTATCCTGCAGGGGTAAAAACTAAAAATACACTTATAAACAGCGTGAGTATGCTTGAATAATTCATAAACTTATTTGATTTAAAATTAGTTTTAAAAAGTGTTTGTTGTGATTTAAAATTAAATGAATGAAAAATTTGCACCATAGAAAGTGTTGCAAACACCATTGTTACGGCATTAGCAGAATCTATGCTGTTTCCTATGGAGAAAGAAATCAGTGATACTATGGCTATTATTAATGCATCACAAGCAATATTTATAATAGAACTTATGTCAAAAATACGGCCTGATAATGCAATTGGCTTTTTACGCATAACATCATATTCGGATTTTTCAACCGTGAGTGATATAACAGAGGTGCAATCTGTAAGCAGGTTTACCCACAAAAGTTGTACTGCCGCAAGCGGAGGGCACTTGAATATGAGCATACCTGTAATGTAGGCAAGTATTTCGCCAAAATTACAACTAAGCAGATAAGTTACAGCCTTTTTAACATTTTCAAAAAGTCCGCGACCTTCTTTAATTGCATTTACAACCGTCATGAACTTTTTGTTTTTTATAATAATATCTGCATTACCTTTTGCTACATCGGTACCAAAGTTTCCAACAGCACATCCAATATCGGCAGCGGCGAGTGCGTCGGCATCTTCAGTGCCGTTGCCCGTTACTGCAACTATCTTACCGTTCTTTTGCCAAGCGTTTATAATTCGCAGTTTGTCTTCGGGCGAAATACGCGCAAATACAGAATATTTCTCAATGTTTTGTAAAAGCTCTTCATCAGACATTTCGTCAAGCTCTGCGCCTGTAATTGCTTCGGTATCGTCATTTAAAATACCAATTCTGCGAGCAATAGCTTTGGCAGTGATAATATTATCGCCCGTAATCATTACTGTGCGAATTCCTGCAACATTACAAGTTTTTATTGCTTCGACTGTATCTGATTGCGGCGGGTCATATATACCTAACAAACCTACAAATGTGAGTTGCTGTTCAATTTCATCAGGATCAGGACTTGCGGGAATTTCATCAAGTTTTTTAATAGCTATACAAAGCACTCGGTAAGAATCAGCCGCAAGGTCATTACACGATTTAGTAATAGCATCAGAATTAGCAGTTGAACATTTAGATAATAAAAATTCGGGCGCGCCTTTAACTATAGCTACAGGTTGTCCGCCAATCATATTTATGCTTGTCATAGTCTTACGCGTGTTACTAAAAGGTATTGCCGCAAGTCTTGGAAAAAGATTTTCAATATCGGTTTTTGAAAGATTATTATATTTAAGACAAGCAGCTTCTATAGCAGCTTCGGTAGAGTCGTTTTCAAGCATTGAACATGCGGTAGCAAGTTGTAATACAGATGCGGCTTTTTCAGATAAATCATCTTTTTCAAGTTCAACAGAACGCTCACCGTCATATATGCAGTTAAGCACCATATTATTTTTTGTAAGAATACCCGTTTTATCTACACATATAATCTCAGTTTTACCGATGAGTTCAAGCGATTTAATATTTTTAATAACTATATTGTCGCTTATCATACGCTGAATACCAAGCGCCATTACTATAGTAGAAATAGCGGGCAAACTTTCGGGCATAGCGCAAATACCGAGCGCCACTGCATTTAAAAGAGCAGTGATTGTGGTGCTTGCAAAAGGCTCAGAAGAAGCAAAATTCTGAATCATACCGATAGCAAATGTTATTATACAAAAAATTAGAATAACAAGATTTATTATTTTGCCGCTTTTATTAAGAGACTCGGTAATAGGAAGGGTTTCAGAATTGGTTTGGCGGTTCAAATCGGCTACCTTACCGATTTCGGTTGTAAGTCCCGTTTCAACAACTACAGCCTTTGCATAGCCGTGAACAACACTGCATCCGGCAAATAGCATATTTTTACGGTCGGTTGCGGCGGTAATATCTTCAAGTATTACATCGGCTCTTTTTTCTACGGGTATAATTTCCCCGGAAATTACCGATTCATTACATCGCAATGCATCAGCTTCAATAAGTCTTGCATCGGCTGTAATGTAATCGCC
>JBJFGD010000222.1:5331-9225 GCA_051892355.1 Acutalibacteraceae bacterium
TACATCGCAATGCATCAGCTTCAATAAGTCTTGCATCGGCTGTAATGTAATCGCCCTCTTGCAAAATTATTATATCACCAGGTACTAACAAGTCAGAGGAAATCTGTTTTTGATTTCCGTCGCGAATCACGGTAACTATGGGGTTAGAGGCACTTTGCATTAAATTTAACGCATTATCACATTTATGAAGATGAAATGCACTTATAAACGCATTAATTAAAACAATTGCTATTATAAGCAAAGAAAAGTAGAAGTCATTTTGCTTGTAAACAAGGTCAACAATAAAAGAAACAATAGCCACTGCTGTTAGAAAATATACAACCTTATTGTTAAGTTGTGATATAAAATGTGAAAATAGTTTTTTATTATCACTGCGCGCAGTAGAATTTTTACCATGTATTTCAAGCCTGTCTGCCGCTTCACTGCCTAAAAGGCCGTGTTCTACATTAGTGTTTAATTCTTTTAAAACATCCTGCACATCTGAACTGTGCCAAATCATTTAATCAACTCCGTTTGGAATTTTATTTACAGTAGCTATTTATTCATAGATTGGAAATTGTGCGCAAAGTGCTTGAACTTCGCGAGTAATTCGTTCTTTATTGCTATCAAAATCAGTAATTATATCTTTTATCCAATCTGCAATAAGAAGCATTTCTTTTTCTTTAAATCCGCGCGCTGTTACAGCAGGGGTACCTATGCGTAAACCGCTTGTTACAAACGGACTGTTTGGGTCATTTGGAATAGTGTTTTTGTTAGCGGTTATATGAACTTCATCAAGACGATGTTCAAGTTCTTTGCCTGAAATGTCAAAGTTTGTTAATTTTAACAGCATTAGATGGTTATCTGTACCGCCTGATACAAGTTCAATACCGTTTTTAGTTAAAGCATCAGCAAGGGTTGCGGCATTTTTAACAATTTGTTTCTGATAGTCTTTAAATTCATCGGTAAGTGCTTCACCAAGTGCCACTGCTTTAGCTGCGATAATGTGCATAAGCGGGCCGCCTTGTGTGCCTGGGAATACAGCTTTGTCAATAGCTTTAGCAAGTTCTTCGCGACAGAGTATCATACCGCCGCGCGGACCGCGAAGTGTTTTATGCGTAGTGGTTGTAACAACATCTGCATATGGAACAGGTGACGGGTGAAGACCCGCAGCGACCAGCCCTGCGATGTGTGCCATATCAACCATTAAATACGCGCCTACTTCGTCTGCTATTTCACGGAACTTTTTAAAATCTATTATTCTTGAATATGCGCTGGCACCTGCAATAATCATTTTAGGTTTGCACTCAAGAGCAACTTTGCGCACATTTTCATAATCAATTTGTTCGGTTACATCATCAACACCATAAGGTACAATGTTAAAATATTTACCTGAAATATTAACCGGTGAGCCGTGAGACAGGTGACCGCCCTGTTGTAAATTCATACCCATAACTGTATCGCCGGGGTTAAGCAACGCAAAGAACACAGCGAGATTAGCATTAGCACCACTGTGTGGTTGTACATTTGCATGCTCTGCACCAAACAGCTTTTTAGCGCGATCGCGGGCAATATCTTCTACAACATCGACACACTGACATCCGCCGTAATATCTTTTTGTGGGGTAGCCTTCAGCATATTTGTTTGTAAGCACACCCCCGGCTGCAAGCAGTACAGCCTTTGATACAATATTTTCAGATGCAATAAGTTCAATGTTGCCTTGTTGGCGATTTTTTTCTGCATCACATGCAGAAAAAACTTCTTTATCATAGTTCTTAAGTTCATCAAAAAAGTTCATGGTAATTCTCCTCAATTATTTTATACATTAAGTTCTGTAACAATTTCTTCAGAACAATATTTATCTATTATCGGTTTAGCATAATTTTCTATAAACTCGCTAACCTGTTCTACACTTCTTCCAATATATTTTGACGGATTAAGATGTGAAAGAATTTCTTCTTTGTTAAGCGGAATATTTTTATCGTTAGAAATTCTGTCGATAAGGTCGTTCTGACCGCCCTCAAGTTTAACCTTAGCGGCCGCTTCGTGTGAATATACGCGAATTATCTCATGCAGTTCTTGACGGTCGCCGCCGCGTTTTACAGATTCCATCATAATATTTTCAGTAGCCATAAATGGAAGTTTTTCCATTACACGGCGTGTGATAACTTTGTCATATACAACAAGACCGGATGTAACATTTATATAAATGTTAAGAATAGCATCTAAAGCCAAGAATGCTTCTGATACAGCAAGTCGCTTGTTTGCACTATCATCAAGTGTTCTTTCAAACCATTGTGTAGATGAGGTCATAGCAAGATTGGTAACATCGCACATAATGTAACGAGCGAGTGCGCATATGCGTTCACTACGCATTGGATTGCGTTTGTAAGGCATTGCCGAAGACCCAATCTGTTTTGCACCGAATGGTTCTTCAATTTCTTCAAAAGATTGAAGTATTCTAAGGTCGTTTGCAAATTTATATGCGCTTTGCGCAAAGCCTGAAAGAACTGAAAGAAAATAATAGTCAACTTTTCTTGAATAGGTTTGTCCTGATACAGGAACACAATCTTTAAATCCCATAAAGTTTGCTATGAGTTTTTCAAGTTTTACAACCTTTTCATGATCGCCGTCAAAAAGTTCTAAAAAGCTTGCCTGCGTACCGGTAGTACCTTTAGAACCTAAAAGTTTAAGGTCTGAAAGCTGGTATTCAAGATTGTTTATATCCATTATTAGTTCGTTTATCCAAAGCGTTGCACGCTTTCCAACGGTTGTAAGCTGCGCCGGCTGTAAATGAGTGTATGCAAGGCAGGGAAGGGATTTATATTCTTCGGCAAATGCACTCAAATTTTTAACTACCTGCGCGGCTTTTTTAAGTATTATTTTAGACGCTTCGCGAAGTATTATAACATCGGTGTTGTCACCAACATAACAGCTTGTAGCACCAAGGTGAATAATCGGTTGAGCTTTAGGGCATTGCATACCATAAGCGTAAACATGACTCATAACATCGTGGCGAACTTCTTTTTCACGAGCCTCGGCAACATCATAGTTAATATCATCTGCATATGCTTCAAGTTCTGCAATTTGCTCCTCTGTGATATTAAGACCGAGTTCTTTTTCCGATTTTGCAAGAGCAATCCACAATTTTCGCCAAGTTCTGAATTTAAAGTTTTCAGAAAAAATATGCTGCATTTCTTCGCTGGCATATCTTGTAGAAAGTGGGGATGTATATAAATTTTTGTTACCGGACATAAAATTTAACTCCTCTGTAATTATTTATAAAATATATTCTAACATTTATGGATGAATTTGTCAACGAATGAAGACAAGTATATATATAAAATTCGCTGCTTATCAACAGATAAACAGCGAATAAAATTTTAAAGCATTGTTTTTCTGATTTCTTCGTTTGATAACGGTGATAAATCAGACGGAGCTATATCAAATACTGTTTTACAGCCATATATACCGCGAGAATGTAACTTGTTAATTGCACGCGCATATGCCACAAGCACATTTGCTGTAAATTCGGGGTTTGAATCAAGTTTTAGACTGTATTCAATAACATGATTGTTTTCGCCGTTTACACCTGTAGAACCTGTTCTTATAACAAAACCTCCGTGCGGTATGCCGGCGTGGTTACGCTTTAACTCTTCTTCGGTAATAAAATGAACTATTGTGTCATAATCAGCAAAGTAGTTTGGCATTGTTTTTATTTCGTTTTCAATGCGTGCGGTATCAGCGCCTTCTTCGGCTACAACAAAGCATTCGCGCAAATGTTTTTGCCGTGTAGTAAGTTCGGGATTAGAACCGCTTCTTACAGCATCTAAAGCTGACTGAATAGGCACGGTATATTGCTTTGCATCTTTTACGCCGTCAATACGGCGAATAGCATCAGAATGACCTTGACTT
>JBJFGD010000223.1:0-1449 GCA_051892355.1 Acutalibacteraceae bacterium
TATTGCCGCAAAGCACATCTTTGCAGTAATATTTGCCAACCACCATAACAATGTCTTGAAGTTCATTGTACGGTGTGTCACTGCCAAAAATAACCGAAGTTTTGTTTTCGTCAGAACCCAAAACATTTAACATGGCAGGCGCGTTGTTTGCAAATGATATAATTTTTCGCGCTTTGTCTTCATCGCAAAAATTATAAAGTGAAGGTGCGCCGCTTATCATAGCGGTAGATTGCGATGCGTTTTCTGCCATATCAAATAGGGTGGCAAGCAACGGTGTTATATATAAAGCGTTTATGCCTGATGAGGCTATTACGCTTTGCAGGTAAGGTTTGTTTAAGTCTAAAAGCTTTTTGTTTTTCACCGATTTGTTTACGATTTTGGTAAACTCTAATGTGATGTCGGCGGTCAAGCCCGAAGGTAGATGGCATATACTGTTTTTGGTTTTGCCGTCCGAAAAAACTACCAATAGAACAGCTGTCTTTTTGCTTACCGGTAATAACTTTACCTGTCTTATAAAAGTATTTTCATCAACAATGCAGGTAAATATTGCGGGGTAACCTGTAAGTGCCGTAAGCGCTGATGCCGCAGATTTGGGTATAATTTCAGCATCACACCCCACATCAGAAAGAAGATTGTTTATATAGTTCTTTGCAGGTAAATTTAAATCGCTTTGCTGCATAAGAGAATTTATATAAATCTTGTAAGCTGAACTGGTAGGCACTCTGCCTGCCGATGTGTGCGGTTGTGATAAAAAGCCCAAATTGCACAGAGCGTTCATTTCGTTTCTCAATGTAGCAGATGAAGGCGAATTTTCAAGAAGCAGGGTAAGATTTTTTGAACCTACGGGATCGCCTGTTTCAATGTAGCTTTTAACAATAGCAGAAAGCACATCAAGTTTTCGTTTAGAAAGCTCCGTAACAATCACCGCCTTACAATTTAATTTTTGGATTTAGCACTCTGTGTTTTCAAGTGCTAACAATTATATTATATCCTCGACTTTTTAAAAGTCAATAGTTTTTTGAAAAAAATTTTTGACTTTTCCTGACTTTTACAATTTGTTCATAAATTCGTTTTCTAAAGTCTCGGTCATTCTTATTATATAATTGCTTAATTTTAAATACAGTTATCTAATTAATTTATTGAAAATAACTATTATATATGATATAATATTAAAAAATTTTAAAGGTTGGTTTATATGAAAAAAATTATTGCAATATTGTTGGCGTTAGCTATGGCTTTTTGTATTTGCGGATGCAAAGGCAACGGCGATAACACATCTACACTGTCTGATGATGTAGAATATGAGCGCATTGAAGTTTATTACGATGAAAACGGTAACGAAATAACAAATTCTTCTTCAGACAAAACATCTAATAATACAAGCAAAAATAATAGTACCGTATCAAATAATAACTCAACTAATACAAGCGGTAACGCAAGTACAAATAC
>JBJFGD010000223.1:1549-9218 GCA_051892355.1 Acutalibacteraceae bacterium
CAGTTATTGATTATAATACGGTTGTTGAAGTAGATATTTGTGATGATATTATTCGCGGCTATTTAAGCGCTACCTCGGTTGATCAGCAGTATTATTTCTTAAATGAATACACCGGCAGCCAATTAGATTATCAAAATCTGCATCTTGATTGGAATTTAGACGGCAGTTCAATTTATACTGTATACATATCTGAAAATGCTGATTTTTCAAACGCATATACTATTGAAACTAAATCAATTACTTTTAAAGAGGGTATATGTGTTCCCGGCAAAACTTATTATTGGAAGGTTATGGGCACAATTTCATCACAGCCTTTAGCCGGCGGTAAAATTAAAATTAAAGACAGCCCTGTGCGTTGGATTTATGTTGACGGAAGCGGAAATGTGCGCGATATGGGTGGTTGGAAAACCGCAAGCGGAAAAACCGTTAAATACGGAATGTTATATAGGGGCAAAAACATTGACAATGCAACTGATTTGGGTGTGGCAACACTAAAAAATTTGGGTATTAAAACTGAATTTGACCTTCGCTATTCAGGTCAAAAATTCCAAAAAGAAGGAACCGGATTTAATTATATATTCCTTGTAACAAATGCACAGTATGATTGGATTCTTGAAGACAATTATTCTAATGAAGTAAAAGCAAATTATAAAAAGATATTTGAAATTCTTTCTAACAGCAACAATTATCCTATATATACACACTGTTCGGCAGGTGCAGACCGCACGGGCACATATGCGTTTATATTAAACGGTCTTTTGGGTGTTTCTTATGAAGATTTGACCCGTGATTTTGAACTTACATCTTTTTCATCAGCAGGCCAGCGTTGGCGCGGTAAAGGTGACGGCGGCACATTTGCATCAAATGATTTAATAATGAAAACAGATGGTAACTATGTTGCATGGGGCAAGCTTTATCAAGAGATGATGAACAGCAAGTACAATACAGACGGTAATCTTTCTAACACTATACAAAATTATCTTGTAAATTATGTTGGCGTACCACAGTCACAGATTGATAGTTTTAAGAGCATAATGCTTGGATAATTATGATTAAAATACAATAAAAAATCCGCCCTCAAGAGAGAACGGATTTTCGGTTGGTGCGGGTGACAGGACTTGAACCTGCACATCGGTGACACTAGCTCCTAAGGCTAGCGCGTCTGCCAATTCCGCCACACCCGCATATTACCTTGCTATTTTACTTTATTAAATAATAAAAGTCAAGAAAATATTATTTTTAAGGAGAAAAAATTTATGACGACAGTTAAATTTGTAAAACTTAATGAAAATGCTATTGTTCCTACCTATGGCACACGGTTTGCGGCAGGTGCTGATTTATACGCTTTGCCATGTGATGACACAATAAAAATTAATCCTAATGAAACGGTTTTAGTTCATACAGGTATTGCTATGCAGATACCTAACGGATATGCAGGCATGATATTTGCGCGCAGCGGTATTGCAACCAAGCGCGGCTTGGCACCTGCAAATAAAGTGGGGGTAATTGACAGCGATTATCGCGGTGAAATTATGGTAGCACTTCACAATCATTCTAACAAGGTGCAAGAGATTGCTTCGGGCGAGCGCGTGGCACAACTTGTAATAATGCCTTACATAGCGGCTGAATTTGTTGAAAGCGAAACCCTTGAAGAAACAGACCGCGCTGCCGGCGGCTTTGGTTCAACAGGCACTAAATAATGCGATTACAAAATTTAAAATAATCACTTGCATAAAATAAACAGCAAGTGTTTATTTTAATTTTATACTTACTGAAACATTAAAGATTATGATACAATAAGAAATCGATTTTTTGAAAGGCAAGATATTATGAAACGCACAAAACTAATTGACAGATTGCTTCCCGATTACACAAACGGCGAAGAAATTTTTAATATGGTAACCCACATTGTAGGTGGCGGATTAGGCGTTGTATATCTTGTATTATGCGTAATTTTTTCTGCTTTGCACGGTAATGTATGGGGTGTGGTATCATCTGCAATATACGGTGCATCGGTAATTTCACTTTTTACAATGTCGAGTGTGTATCACGGCGTAAAACCCGGTATGGCTAAAAAGGTGCTTCAGGTGCTTGACCACTGCACAATATATTTTATGATAGCGGGCACATATACACCTATTATGCTGTCGCTTGTACGAAAAACAAATCCCGTTATAGCGTGGACAGTTTTCGGTTTTGTTTGGGGTATCGCCGCGCTTGCAATTACGCTTACGGCTATTGATCTCAAAAAATACAATGTATTTTCAATGATTTGCTATATAGGTATGGGGTGGTGCGTAATACTTACCATTGTGCCTGTTTATAAAGCATTAACCTTTTGGGGCTTTATGTGGCTTTTGGGCGGAGGCATTATGTATACAATCGGTGCGGTGCTTTTTGCTGTAGGCGCTAAAAAGCGTTATATACATTCTGTATTTCATATTTTTGTAGTGCTTGCAAGTATAATGCATTTTATTTGTATTTTCTTTTATGTGATATAATTATTATCACACAAATTCTCACTTTTCGTAAGATAAAGTGGGGGGTGTGGTAATGAGATATTCAAACAAAAATCAGTTTTTTTCAATTGCTAAACGCTGGTTTGTGGTATTGCTTTGTTTTACTTTGGTGTCTATTTGTTGCTTTATAAAAGTAAAACCTTTCGTGTTTACATATGCTAAAAGTGAGGCAGAAACAATAATTCTTAATTCTGCAAATCAAGCGGTGCTAAATGTTTTAAGTGAAAATAATATTTCATATACCGATATATCAAATGTGTCACGAAATTCAGAGGGAACTATTACCGGAATAGAAATTAATATAGAAAAGGTTAATCTTTTAAAAAGTAAGATTTCAAATGAAATTTCAGAAATAGTATCAGCTAATAATAAATACACACTGCAAATACCCGTTGGCACACTGTTTGGCAACGAATATACCACAGGCTACGGGCCTAAAATAAAGTTTAAAATGCAGCTTACCGAAACCGCCGTTATTGACTTTGAAAGCAAATTAGAGGATGCCGGAATAAACAGTGTAATGCACCAAATAATTATAAAGATTGATGTAAATGCAAGTGTGCTTATGATGGGCTGCACAGACGGTTTCAGTGTATCAACCACTGCGATTGCGGCGCAAACGGTAATATCTGGCGAAATACCCGATTCGTTTACAAATGTTATAGAATACCCAAATAATGACCTCGCCGATGAAATATTTAACTTTGGCAGGCTAAAGTAATTTTAATCAAACTGTAAATATAAATGTTTTAAAATTTAATCAGCAAAATTTAAGTATCAGTAGTTGGAGGAATTATGGATTTTAAGGAAGCAAAAAAAAGAGCGGCACAACTTACAAAGGTTATACGGCATCATAATGAGCTGTATTATAACCAGGATGCGCCTGAAATATCTGACTTTGAATATGATGCGTTAACTCGTGAACTAAAAGCGATAGAACGCGAATATCCCGAACTTATAACACCCGATTCGCCAACTCAAAAAGTGGGCGGTGCGGCACTTAATCTTTTTTCACCTGTAAATCATGCCGTTAAAATGGAAAGTTTGCAAGATGTATTCAGTATAGAAGAATTGCGTGAATTCGGCGATAAAATAGACAGTTCACAAACTGTTTTTTCGGTAGAGCCCAAAATTGACGGACTGTCAGTTTCGCTTGAATATTCGGGCGGCCGTTTTGTGCGCGGTTCTACTCGCGGTGACGGCACCACAGGCGAAGATGTTACAGCCAATTTGTTGCAGATTGACACTATACCTAAAAATATTGATTTTGACGGTGAGCTCGAAGTTCGCGGCGAGGTTTATATGCCTAAAAAATCTTTTTTAAAGCTTGTTGAAAGGCAAGAACTTTTAGGCGAGCAACCTGCTAAAAATCCGCGTAATGCAGCGGCAGGTTCTTTGCGTCAAAAAAATTCTGCCGTTACGGCAAGCCGAGGTCTTGATATATTTGTATTCAATATTCAAAGTATAGAGGGTAAAGATTTTAATTCTCATATTGATACACTTGACTTTTTAAAAAGTCAGGGCTTTAGCGTTTTGCCGTTTTACACCAAATGCAAAACTATTGATGAAGCCATAAACGAGGTTAACCGAATAGGTGAAAGCCGAGGAAATTTAGAGTTTGATATTGACGGTGCGGTTATTAAGGTTGATAATCTTGACTATCGCACAGTACTTGGCAGCACTGCGAAATATCCACGCTGGGCAGTGGCGTTCAAGTACCCACCCGAAGAAAAGGAAACCGTGCTTAAAAAGATTGAAATAAATGTGGGCAGAACAGGCGCGCTTACCCCTACGGCGGTGTTTGAACCAATACAACTTGCGGGCACTACAGTAAGCCGCGCAGTGCTTCATAATGAAGATTTTATAAATGAAAAGAAAATAGGCATAGGTGATACCATTGTAGTGAGAAAAGCGGGCGAAATTATACCCGAGGTTTTATCGGTTAGTAAGCACTGCGAAGATTCTGTTGTATTCAAAATGCCTACGCATTGCCCTTCTTGCGGTGCACCTGTTTTTCGTGAAGAAGGCGAGGCAGTCATAAGATGCACTAATGCCGATTGTCCTGCGCAGTTGCTTCGCAATTTGATACATTTTACCTCGCGTGATGCTATGGATATTGAGGGGTTAGGCCCCGCCGTGCTTGAACAGCTTGTAAACGCAGGGCTTGTCAGCAATATTGTAGATCTTTACACACTTGATTTTGATAGTGTGATGAAACTTGAACGCATAGGTGAAAAATCTACGCAAAATATGTTTGCGGCTATTGAAAAATCAAAAGAAAATGATTTATCACGACTTATAACTGCTTTAGGTATCAGACATATAGGCGCTAAAGCGGCAAAATTACTCGCAGCCCGTTTTGGTGATATTGAGGCGGTTATGTCGGCTTCGCGTCAAGAACTTGAAGCCATAGAGGGCTTTGGCAGTATTTTGGCAAACTCTACCGCCGATTATTTTGAAGTTGAGGAAAATTGCGATATGATAAAACGCCTTATACAGCTTGGCGTAAATACAAAATCAACTAAAACCACGGCGGGCGATAAATTTGCAGGTATGACCTTTGTGCTTACGGGCACACTGCCAACCTACACACGCTCTGCCGCAGCAGAAATAATTGAGTCATTAGGCGGCAAGGTATCAAGTTCGGTTTCTAAAAAGACCACATATGTGCTTGCCGGCGAAGAGGCAGGCAGCAAGCTTGATAAGGCAAATGCGTTAGGTGTTACCGTTATTGACGAAGAAGAATTTAATAATATGATAAAATAAACGCTGTAAAAACGCAAATAGACAGAAAAATTGATATTGTAGATTAAAACTATAATATATTTAGAATGTCAAATAAGGTTTATTTATTACTGATTTATCTGTATTTTTAAAATTTTTGTCACCTATTATGGAGGGTTAAAATGTACCGATTAAGCAGGTTAATTTGTGTTGTACTGTCTGGGCTTTTACTATTATCCTCTATGGGCTGTGGAAACAAAGTAGCCTTACCGTTAAATGATACTGTTTCTGTGTTACTTGCCAAAAACGGTATTAAAGAATCGAAAATCGTTAAAATTTTGTCAAACAAAGATATAGAAGAGCCGCATTATTACAGTGTTACTGCAACTGATGATGAATTAAAGAAATATGTTGATAACTTATTACTATCGCACGAAAAGATGATAGAAATAACAAATAGAAATACCGTTCAAAAAGGCGATTCTATCGTTGTGAGCTACATTGTAAGATATAATTCAGAAATAGTTGCAAATGCAGATAGTCAGCCACTTACGGTAGGTTCGGGTAATTATGGCGAAGAGTTTGAAAACGCTGTTATAGGCGCTGTTGTGGGAGAACCTTTTGAATGCGAATTAAGTTCACCAATTGATACCGAAAAATATAAAAAGGGAGATATCCTGCAATACAACATAACAGTAGAGTCAATAAATTACTTTGAAGCCTACACCTCATCTGACCAATACATACTTGACTACTACAGATGTAAAACTGAAGAGGATTTTTTAAGTTATTGCAAGCAAAGATTGTTAGAGTCAAAAAAATATGAAAGCGACCGTCGTTCCGACACATATTTTCTTGAAAAGTTATCTCAAAAGTGTGAGTTCTATATTGACGAGGATGAGATTATATCCTATAGCCAAAATATAGTTGACGAACATAAAAATTTAGCATATATAAGTGGGCTGGAATTAACTGAATATATTGACACAACGCTCAACATGACGGAAGAAGAGTTCTACAACCAATGTTATAACGATGGCATTCAAGAGATAAAACAATATTTGCTTGTGGGCGCTTATCAAAAAGAAGTAACATTTGATGACAATAAAGATTTTGCCTTGTTTTGTTCTATGAACGGATATGACAGTACAGTAGATGAAAATTTAACTGCAAAATACGAATATCTTGTGCGCAAAACGGCATTGCAATTTGTGTCATCGAAACGAAATTTAACTGTAAAAAAAAATATTACTCCATTTGAAAGTTGCCAAGCTTTTGATGTAGAAGCTTTTGATGTATCCAATACTGAAACAAAAAACTATTTATTAGGTAAAAAATACACGCTTGATGATGAGATTATTAGCGATCTGCTTTGGTTAAGTAACAGTGCGTTTAGCACTTGCGAGTACGAGCCACATAACCATTTATATGATCTGGTGTTAGCATACAAAGTTGAAAATCAAGATGATATATTGTTTTATATTGATAGGGCAAACGGATATATGAAGTATCAAACCTCTGATAACGAAATAGTTTATAGTGAATTGTCAAGTATCATAGAAAAATTAGGTACATGGGACAACTAGACCGCAGATGAGAACACCCCATATGTTTTTTGTAGTGTGCAAAATAAATATAACCGGCTTTACACATTTTTCTTAATAAAATATTTAAAAAATATCCTCTTGACATTACCTATATATTTATAGTATAATAGCATTCGTAAGTTTATACCCCTGCATTATTGCGGAGGGAGGGAATGTTAATGAGTCAAGTAAAAGTTAAAGAAAACGAGTCACTCGATAACGCACTTCGTCGTTTCAAGCGCCAAACCGCTAAAGACGGCGTTATTCAGGAAGTTCGTAAAAGAGAGCACTATGAAAAGCCCTCTGTAAAGCGCAAAAAGAAGTCGGAAGCTGCTCGTAAGAGAAAGTTCCGCTAATTTATGGCATTTAAAAGGCGATTAAGGGCATAACCCTAATCGTCTTTTTAATTTTAACGGAGAAATTAAAATGTTACTTAAACCCGATATAAAGCTTCACGGTATAACCGATATTACGGTAGAACTTTTAAATAAATTTAATATTAAAGCGTTGCTTTTAGATGTTGATAACACTATGTCTACTCATCACGGCACAGTGCTTACCGATGGGTTACCCGAATGGATTTCTTATATGCAGCAAAGCGGTATAAAACTTATGGTGCTTTCAAATTCTAAAAAACATCGCATTGCGCCCTTTGCAAAACGCATAGGCCTGCCGTTTATAAGTCTTGGCTGCAAACCGCTGCCTACAGGTTACATACGCGGTGTTAAGGCACTCGGTGAAAAGCGGAAAAATGTAGCCATAGTCGGCGACCAGATTTTTACCGATGTTTTAGGCGGTAATGCAGTAGGTGTAAAAACAATACTGCTAACGCCCATTAAG
>JBJFGD010000224.1:0-2272 GCA_051892355.1 Acutalibacteraceae bacterium
ACCTATGGCTTTAGTGAAGAAAACGACTATTACCCTCAAAATATCGTTGTGGGCAAACGCGGTTTTTGCTTTGATGTTATGCACTGCGGCGAAAAGGTAGGTCATCTTGAAATGAGTGCTCCCGGAAAGCACAACATTTATAACGGCCTGGTTTCATTTGCGGTATGTTATGAGATGGGTGTTGATTCACACGGTATTGCTGATGCAATATCAAAATTTACAGGTGCGGGCAGACGGTTTGAGTTTATAGGTGAGAGCAAGGGCATTACCGTTGTAGACGATTATGCGCATCATCCTACTGAAATTTCAGCTACATTAAATGCGGCAAAAACTCTTGATTATAATAAGGTTATAGTTGCTTTTCAGCCTTACACATATTCGCGCGTAGCACTTTTGCGCGATGGTATGATTAACGCGCTTTCAATTGCCGACAAGGAGTTTTTAACACCTATTGTAGCATCACGCGAAACCAACACCTACGGTGTATCATCTGAAAATATCACCGACAATTTGCCCGATGCCTGTGTTGTGGCCGATTATGATGAGCTTGCACAAAAATTAATAGACTCGGCAAGTGCAGGCGATTTAATAATTACTATGGGTGCCGGCGATATATACAAAGTGGCACACATTATTTTGGAGAAATTAGGATGACAGAAAAACTTTATGATAAAAATTCATATCTGAATAGTTTTGAGTCAAAGGTTTTAGAGTGCTTGGAAAACCAAAACGGTTTTGTGGTAGTTCTTGATAAAACAGCCTTTTTCCCCGAAGGCGGAGGACAGGCTGCAGATATAGGCTTTTTGGGTGAAGCAAAGGTTTTTGATGTGCAAATAAAAAACGATATTATATATCATTACACTGACAAGCCTATAGATATAGGCACTCGCGTTTCAGGTAAAATAGACTTTGCACGCCGTTTTGCTTTTATGCAAAACCATACAGGTGAACATATTGTATCGGGTATAACCCACAAATTATACGGTTTAAATAATGTAGGTTTTCATTTAGGTGAAGATTTTGTTACTGTGGATTTTGACGGTCAACTGACACGAGCACAGTTAAATGAAATAGAATATCTTGCAAATCAAAAGGTGTGGCAAAACTTACCCTTACGCGCTTATTACCCAAGCAAAGAAGAACTTGAAACTGCCGTTTATCGCAGTAAAAAAGAAATTGAAGGTGCGGTGCGTTTGGTTGAGGTTAAAGATACCGACATTTGCGCTTGCTGTGCACCGCATGTTAAAACTACAGGTGAAATAGGTATTATAAAACTGCTCGATTTTGAGCGTATGCGCGGCGGTATTCGCATAATTTTAAAGTGCGGTGAGTTTGCTTTAAATGATTACCGTGTAAAGTATGAAAATGTTTCTGATATATCGGCACTTCTTTCTGCAAAACAAGAAAACACGGCCGAAGCGGTAAAAATATTAGATCAAAAATTTGCAGATGAAAAGCGTAAAAATTCAGAACTAAAAAATAAAATCGCACAGCTTACAGTTGATGCTGCCGATAAAAATACTAACTGTATTTTTATCGAAGATTGCGATATGAAGGATTTGCAACTTATAGCCGACAAACTACATAAAACCTATGGCGGAATAAAAGGTGCTTTTTGCGCAAGCGGTGAAGGTTATTCTTTTGCAATTTGCGGTGATGAATGTGAAATTGACGAATTTTTCAAAAAATTCAAATCAGAACTTTCGGTCAAAGGCGGCGGCAGAGGCGGCATTGTGCAGGGTACGGTTAATGCCGACGCCGATAAAATAAAATTATACTTTTAATTCATAAGCGTTTATGATATAATTACTTTTCGAGGTGTTTTATGGACTGGACAGAAATAACGGCAACGGTGCCTGTCGACAAAACCGATGAGGCGGCAGCCATTGCCAATATGACCGTACCTTACGGAATATATATTGAAGATTATACAAATCTTGAAGCCGATGCTCAAGAAATTGCGCATATAGACCTTATAGATGAAGAACTTGTCGCTAAAGACAGAACTCATTCTATAATTCATATGTATATTGCCGAAAGCGATAATGCGGTTGAAGCGGTATCGTATTTGCGTGAACGCTTTAATGTATGCGGAATTGAAAATGAAATTAGCTGCGTTCAAGTTGATGATGCAGATTGGAACGAAAATTGGAAAAAGTATTTTAAAGCTTTTGAAATAGGCGAAAAATTAGCTGTTTGTCCCAGCTGGCAGCAATATGATAACCGTGATAACAGAACGGTCATCAGTCTTGATCCGGGGGCCGCGTTCGGC
>JBJFGD010000225.1:0-2271 GCA_051892355.1 Acutalibacteraceae bacterium
GTCGGCAAAGGTTGAAGAAACCGAAAACAATACTTCTCAAGAAGAAATAGCAGTACCTGAAATTAAGTCTGAAGATGAAGTTATGCCTACCTATTTTGATATAAGTCTTTATGATGAAGAAAACTATGCCGATATTTATCTCGGCAAAAATTTTGAATACAAAACAACCTATAGCGGCGAAACGCTTACTGTGCCCACCACCTATAAAAATATGGTAAAAAACGGTTGGAGCCTGGTAGAGTCTGAAGAATATAATGAAGAATCACAAATTCTTGTGGGTAAATCTTTAAAGGTTAATTTTGTTAATCAGTATAACAAACAAATAACCGCTGTGTTTCATAATGACGGAAATTCATCGGCAACTCTTAAAAAATGCCAGATTGTCAAATTTATAATTCCCGAAAATGTATTTGTAAATCCCGACTCGGTTTACGGTCAGTTTTGGGTAAATGGGGTTAGCAATGAATCGGCTATAACCGATATTATCGAATATTTAGGCGCACCGTCGCATTTTTACTGTGTGAATGAAAATAAGTATTATCTCGATTGGTTCATAACTAAAAATGATCGCCGCAGCGGCATAACAATTTATATTGATATAGCCGAAGACCGTATCGATTCTATAGAGATTGCTTATTATTAATTTTGAGGACTAAACTATGAAATATAATCATTCTTTTTCATCGGCAGATATACTCTTGCCTAAATCTAATTTTGAAAAATGGGCTGTAATAGCCTGCGACCAATACACTTCAGAACCAGAATATTGGAATGAGGTTAAAGCTAATGCCGACGGCGCACCTTCGGCACTTAGTGTTATTTTGCCCGAGGTCTACCTTTCGGCAGACAATTCAGAACGCATAGAAAAAATTAATAAGACTATGCAAGAATATATTGACAGCAATGTTTTTAATGAATACCCAGACAGTCTTATTTATGTAGAGCGCATTCAGTCTGACGGCAAGCTGCGCCGAGGAATTGTAGGCAAAATAGACCTTGAAAATTATGATTACCGTGCGGGTTCAAATGCCGAAATCCGCGCTACCGAAGAGACGGTTTTATCAAGAATACCGCCCCGTGTAGAAATCCGTAAAAACGCTCCGCTTGAACTGCCTCATGTAATGTTGCTTTTTGACGATATTGAAAATACCGTTATGTCAGGTATTACAAATAGCGTCCATGATTTTGACAAGGTTTATGATTTTAAGCTTATGTGTAATGCAGGCAGTATAAAGGGATATCGTCTTAATGCAAATGCAAAAGATGCTGTAATGAATGCACTTCAAGCTTTAAAGCAAAAGAATAACGGCTTTCTTTTTTGTGTGGGTGACGGCAATCATTCACTTGCTACCGCAAAGGAATGTTATAATCAAAATCCGACCGCAGCTTCGCGTTATGCTTTAGTAGAAATAGTAAATATTCACGAAGATGCTTTGCAGTTTGAGCCTATATACCGTGTGCTTTTCGGTGTAGAGCCGCAGACTTTAATAGATGAATTTGTTAAAGCTACAGGTGGCGAATACAACGGCGCCGATGCCCAAAAATTTACCTGCGTATACGGTGAAAATACGCGTGAAATCAGTGTTAAACCAACCGCAAAATTAGCTGTGGGTATACTGCAAGCCTTTCTTGATGACTACATAAAAGAACATACAGGGGTAGAAATTGACTATATTCACGGCGAAAGCTCGCTTAAAAAGTTAGCAAGCCGCGAAAACGCGCTTGGATTTTTGTTTGAAGGCATGCAAAAAAGCGAACTTTTTGCAGCTGTAAATTCTGACGGTTCGCTCCCCCGAAAAACCTTTTCTATGGGGCATGCCGATGATAAGCGTTTTTATATAGAGGCTCGAAAAATTAAATAATACTTTTGTATTTAAAAGAAATCCTTTAAGTTTAAAGGGTTTCTTTTTTTGCAAAAACTGTCGATATTTGATATTTTAAGTTGACATAAACACTGTATAAATATATAATAATTATTATAATGGGAATGTATGTGTTTTATAAAAGGTTGTGAAATAGTGCAGAAATTTAAAAGGTTTTTAAGTGTATTGCTTTGTATGTCAATTTTTGTCGGCACTTTTACTGCGTTAACTGTAAGCGCGGCGGAAAAATATCCTGTTTCGGCAGTTGTTGCCAGCGCAAACGGGGCACAGATATGGTCGCTGCCGGGTACTACCGGTCACGAAATTGCTGAAAATAAGAATCAGTCAACACATTTATGCACGCTTGTAAACGGCACGGCGCTTATGGCGTTAGGTGAAGAAAAAGACG
>JBJFGD010000226.1:0-2271 GCA_051892355.1 Acutalibacteraceae bacterium
ATAAAAAGCTTTATAACATTGCTCGCGGTACCTATAAGGGCAGAACAATGTATATCATTCCTTATTCAATGGGTCCGATTGGCTCACCAATTGCAAAGATTGGTATTGAGATTACCGACTCAATTTATGTTGTACTCAACATGGCTATTATGACTCGCGTTGGCAAGGCTGTGCTTGATGTACTTGGCGACAGCAATGACTGGGTACGCGGTCTGCACGCTAAATGTAATGTTGACCCCGAAAACAGATACATCTGTCATTTCCCTGAAGATAACACAATTATCTCTGTTAACTCTGCATACGGCGGTAATGTTCTTCTTGGTAAAAAGTGCTTTGCACTTCGTATTGCTTCTTATCAGGGTTGGAAAGAAGGCTGGATGGCAGAACATATGCTTATCTTGGGCCTTCAGAATCCAAAGGGTGAAGTTCGTTATATCGCAGCCGCTTTCCCGTCTGCTTGCGGTAAGACCAACCTCGCAATGCTTATTCCGCCTGAATATCTTCGCAAGAAGGGTTATAAAATCTGGACAGTAGGCGATGATATTGCTTGGATGAAGATAGGTCCTGATGGCAGACTTTATGCTATCAACCCCGAAAACGGTTTCTTTGGTGTGGCTCCCGGTACTAATGAGCATTCTAACTTTAATGCACTTGAGTCAACTAAAAAGAACACCATATTTACTAATGTTGCGCTTGACCTTGATGATAATACTGTTTGGTGGGAAGGTCTTAATAAAAATCTTCCTCAAAACGCTCTCGACTGGAAGGGCAATCCTTGGGATGCGTCTAAGTTTGACAAGGCTGATAAGTCAACCTATGCTGCTCATCCAAATTCACGCTTTACCGCTCCGGCAAAGAATTGTCCTTGCATTTCTGAAGAATTTGATAAGGGTGAGGGTGTGCCGATTTCCGCAATCGTATTTGGCGGTCGTCGTGCTAAATGTGCACCGCTGGTATATCAATCAAAAGATTGGGTTAACGGTGTATTCATAGGTTCTGCTATGGCATCTGAAACAACAGCTGCCGCTGCAGGTGCTGTCGGTGTTGTTCGCCGTGATCCTATGGCAATGCTTCCATTCTGCGGTTACCATATGGGCGACTACTTTGCACACTGGCTTGAAATGGGCGAAAAGCTTGGCGAGAATGCTCCTAAAATTTTCAATGTTAACTGGTTCCGTACCGATGACGAGGGCAACTTTGTATGGCCCGGATTTGGTGATAATATGCGTGTTCTTAACTGGATTATTGACCGTTGCGAAGGCAAGGCAGATGCTGTTGAAACCGCTATAGGCTATGTTCCTAATCCCGAAGATATCGATCTTACCGACCTTGATATGGATATGGATACACTTAAGTCTATTCTTAAGGTTGATAAAGATGTTTGGACTAAAGAGGCTGAAGAGATTGAAGAGCATTACAAGAAGTTTGGAGACAAGTTGCCTACACAACTTCGCGAACAGCTTAACAACCTCAAAGCAAACCTTGCTAAAATGTAATTTAATGCATTTCACATTAAGATAGCATAATTAACAGGTAACTGATAACCCGTATTTCGGGCTGCCGGTTACCTGTTTTTGTTAATTTTGTTAATACATATTTTTATCGTCAGTTGCGGGATTATCAATCAGTATTCCTTCAGTTGTAAAGCGAGAACCGTGACACGGGCAATCCCAAGAGTGTTCATATTTATTATATTTCAGCGCACAACCAAGATGAGGACAGCGTGGAACGGTTGGTGTTATTAAATTTAAGATAGCTTCAGCACCGTTTAATGCAAGTTGAGGGTGTAATATTGTTCTTGACGGTGAAAATACTTCGCAAAATTCATTTTGTTTTTCTTGTACTAAATCGCACAATATATCTGCCGCCAACATAGCGGAAGTAAACCCCCATTTGTTAAAACCTGTGGCAACAAATAAATCAGGCGTGTTTTTTGAGTAATTGCCTATATAGGGTATGCCGTCAAGCGTCATACAGTCTTGTGTTGCAAAACGGCATTTTTCGTTAGCATTCGGATAATACCGTTTTGCAAAGTCTGAAATTTCTTCCCAGTTACCGCCTTTTTTACCTGTGCGATGACTGCCGCCGCCGATTAGTAATAAATTACCGTAATTTCTGAACGATAAACCTTTAATATTATCATCTATATAAATGCCGTTAACATCTTGTGTGTTTTCATAGGCAATCACATAAGAACGGTGCTGATACATTTTAAAAAAATATGAGCCATGTTTATTAATAATAGGAAAATGTGTTGTTATAATTGCTCTT
>JBJFGD010000227.1:0-9123 GCA_051892355.1 Acutalibacteraceae bacterium
AAAAACGGAATTAAAATACCAACCACTGCCAAAATAAAAATGCCCATAAAGCGCAAATTTTGAGAAGCCCTTACGGTTTGACGGGCATCTTTTTCATCTTGCAGCACTGCCTTTTGAACAAAAAGACCCATAACAAAAAAATTGCCGACAGCGATTATATCGCCCCAAAGATTGCCAAGCAAGACGGTGTAATCCCATTTGCCGATAATCAAAAACACAGCCTGCATAAAAACGCTGAAAATCACGGCAAAAACAGCTATATATTTAGTTTCATTTAATACTGTCTTATCAACTTTCATAATATACCTGACAAACCCTATTTTTGCGTTTTGCCAGATGCCTTTTCACACCCTTTTTTAAGGTTTATTTTTTGCAAAATCCAATACTTTTTAAACAGTTTTAATTAATCAAATTTTCATTTATAGTTAGTGCATAATATTAATCTATATTATAGTCTTAAAATACGCAATTGTCAAAAGTTTTTTACAGCCCAATAGTAAATATTTTATTAACATTTCTTATATGTTTTAGAATTTTATAAATAGTACTGTCTAAAATGGAAATACTGTATCTGTAAAGGAGACTATATTATGATAGAAAACGATACAATCAGATTGCTTCGCGAGTGCGATGCAGGTATAAAAATGGGCGTTTCGGCTATTGACGAAGTGTATGACTATGTAAAGTCTGCTAATTTAAAGCAGTGCCTAAACGCCTGCAAAGACGAACACGATAAATTAGATAAAGAATTACAGCAACTTTTAGGCAAATACAAAGACGAGGGCAAAAATCCAAACCCTATAACCAAAGGTATGTCATGGATAAAAACCAATATGAAACTTGTGATGAATGAAGCTGACAGCACAATTGCCGAGCTTATGACCGACGGTTGCAATATGGGTGCAAAATCACTAAACAGATATCTAAATCAGTATAAAGCGGCGGACGAAGTTTCAAAAGATATTTGCAAAAGACTTATAAATCTTGAAGAAAAATTAACCGTTCAAGTGCGTGAATTTTTGTAACCAAAAAACAAGTATCGGCACATAATATAATAAGCGAAAAAGGGATGTTTAGTTTAAAAATAAGCATTCCCTTTTTTACACAAAAATAATAAAATTTAAATAAGATTGAAAAAGTTAAAAATATATGCTATAATCTAACAATCATATAAATACAATAATTTACATAAGGGTTTGAGATATGATTTATAATAATATTTTAGAAGCTATGGGAAACACACCTATAATTAAACTTCAACATATGACGGGGCCCGATGATGCCGACATTTTGGTTAAATTTGAGGGGCTTAATGTAGGCGGTTCTATAAAAACACGCACGGCATACAATATGATAATTGATGCCGAACAAAAGGGCCTTATAAAATGCGACACTGTAATAGTTGAACCGACAAGCGGCAATCAGGGTATAGGCTTGGCACTTGTAGGCGCGGTACGCGGATATAAGGTTAAAATTATAATGCCTGACTCTGTCAGCGAAGAACGCAGAAAATTAGTTCGTCATTACGGCGCCGAGGTTATACTTGTTCACGATGCAGGCAACATAGGTCTTTGTATTGAACAGTGCCTTGAATTAGCCATGAAGATGAAGTCTGAAAATCCAAATGTGTTTGTGCCGCAGCAGTTTGAAAACCCTGCTAACCCTGAAATTCAGCGCACAGGTACAGGCGCAGAGATTTTGAAACAAGTCGGCGGCGCAATACACGGATTTTGCAGCGGAATAGGCACAGGCGGCACCATTACGGGTATTGGTGAAGTACTTAAGGCGCAAAATCCTGATATTAAAATCTGGGCAGCAGAGCCCGAAAATGCCGCAATTTTATCGGGCGGCTCAATCGGCACCCATGTTCAGATGGGTATAGGCGACGGTGTAATACCCAAAATTCTTAACCAACAGATTTATGATAATGTTTGTATTATAAAAGATGAAGAAGCTTTGCAGGTATCAAAAGACCTTGCCGCAAAAGAAGGCATTATGTGCGGAATAAGCAGTGGCACAAATGTTGCGGCAGCTATGCGCCTTGCACGCAAGTTAGGCAAAGGCAAAACTGTTGTAACCATCTTGCCCGACACTGCAGAAAGATATTTTTCAACCCCATTGTTTGATGAATAAAACTTCAACACCCCGCATAAGTATATGTGGGGTGTTTTTATGAAAACATTAGGTATTATAGCAATAATCTGGCTTTGTATTTGTGGATTTGCCTTGATAATTTTTCATATAAAAAGTAAAAAAATGATAAAATCAATATTTTTAAATGCGCTTTTGGGGGTTACCGCCATTGCAGTTATAAACCTAACCCAAAAATTCACAGGTGTACACATACCGCTTAATTGGTACACAGTAGGCGGAAGCGGAATATTTGGATTGCCCTGTGTTTGTGGGATAGTATTATTAAATATGATAATATAATAAACTTAAAGTTAAATCAATACTAAAAAATCCCGACTTAGTCGGGATTTTTTTAATTTTCAATTTTCCATTCTATTGTAATACTTGTGCCCTTGCCCTCTTGGCTTTCAAGAATTATTTCGGCATTGCTGCATGCGGCAGCGTGTTTTACTATGGCAAGCCCTAACCCTGTTCCGCCTACAAGCTTTGATCGGCTTTTATCAACCCTGTAAAATCTTTCAAAAACTCTTGACTGCTCACTGTTTGGAATACCTATTCCCGTATCTTTTACGGTAAGATTTACCTTGTTGTCTGTATTATTTACTATTATGTCAACAGTGCCGTTTTCTTTATTATATTTAATGGCATTGTCACAAAGATTATAAATCATTTCATACACAATTTTTTCTGTGCCTTTTATATAAACGGTGTCGCCTATGAGGTTAAGAGTTATATTTTGCTTTTGCGCCAACGGCTTTAAGTTTTTAATAACCTTATCTGAAAGCGTATATAAATCAACATCTTCTTTTTGAAACTGTGATAGGTTTTCATCAAGCTCTGATATCTTTATAATATCGCTTACCAGCGTAATAAGACGCTTCGCTTCATCATAAATAGAAGTTGAAAAATCAACCACCGTGCTGTCGGGCGTTCCGCCTGATTTCATTATCTCGGCAAAACCTAAAATAGAGGTAAGCGGTGTCTTTAGCTCATGTGAAACATTTGATGTAAACTCTCGGCGCAGTTGTTCACGCTTTGCGCTTTCGGTAATATCAATGATAACAATTACAGCGCCGATTATCTTATCATCATCAATAACAGGGCTTGCAATAAGATTGTATATGCTTTGATCATGCGCTATTTCACTTTCGGCACGAATACCGCCGAGCGCCTTTTCAACAGACTCACGAAAACCCTTTTTGCGATTAAGCGTGAGCACACTGTCACCGATAGTAACTTTCTCAATTTGAAGCATATCAGCCGCCGCATGATTGTATGACAATACATTTGCACTTTTATCAATAACAAGCAAACCCTCGCTCATATTTTCGGTTATGAGCCTAAACTCCTCCTGCTTTTGATGTGCCTGCTTGATTTGTTGGTCAATGGTTCTTTTTTGTGCCGATATTTTTCTAAGCAGAGGCGTCAGTTCTTCATATGCCTCATTGCCTGCGGGATTATCGAGATCAAGTTCGTTTATAGGTTTGATAATCGACTTGGACACTCTATGCGAAATAACTATTGAAACAATAAGTGCAGCTATAATAATAATGCTAAACGGATAAACAAGGTTTAAAAGCAGTACAAAAACCGAGTCTTGCGTTGCTGATACACGAAGCACCGTGCCGTCAGGCAATTTTTGCGCATAATATAAAATTCGCTTCATCATAGTGTCGGAATAACGCGTACTTGTACCGCTTCCGTATTCAAAAGCCGCCTTAATTTCTTTGCGGTTTGCATGATTATCAAGCGTATTCGCATCTGCCGATGTGTCAGCCAAAACTGTGCCGTCTGCGGCTATAAGCGTTATTCTTTTATCATTACCGACAAAATTATTAATATATGAAACGCCTTCTTTTTCTAAAGCATATGATATATAGTCGGCTTCGCTTTCAAGTTCATTTAGAATTTGTTTTTCAGAATAATTAAAAAGAACAACAAACACAAGAACAAAACTTATAATCAAGACAAAAAGCGAAGTTAAAAAATTTGAATTGAATATCTTTTTATCCATTTTTCAAATCACCTATCTTGTATCCTATGTTTTTTACCGTCTGTATAAGACAGCCTGCATCTTCAAGTTTTACACGCAGTTTTCTGATATGCACATCAAGTGTTCGCGATTCGTCATAAAACTCGCCCCATACCTTTGTAAGCAAAGTATCACGCGAAACAACATTGCCGCCTGCTTCAAGTAATGTAAGCAGCAACGAATATTCTTTAAAAGAAAGCGCAATTTCTTTGTCTGCAACCTTTATAATGTGCTTTTGAGGGTTTACATATAAGTCGCCTATGCGGTATTCTACCGACTTTTCGGTAGTTTTTTCATACCGCCGCAACACCGCATTTATTCTTGAAACAAGCTCGGTCATACCGAAAGGTTTTGTTATGTAATCATCAGCACCCAAATCAAGACCTGTTACCTTATCAAACTCACTGCCCTTTGCAGTAAGCATAATGACGGGAATATTTTTATATCTTTCATCTGCCTGCAGCTTGCTTAAAATTGATAAACCGTCCTCTTCGGGCAACATTATATCAAGCAAAATAAGATTTGGAACATTGTCATATAATTTCTGCCAAAATTCATATGGGTGTTCAAATCCGCATACATCAAAGCCTTCCTTATCTAATGCATAACAAACCAGCTTGCGAATATTGGCATCATCTTCAACAAAATAAATCATATGCATATCACCTCTTTGCTTTTTCATTATATATTAAATATACAAAAAATTCAACAATCCGTGTATTATGCGTGGTCGCCTGTTATTGAATATATAACCCACTCGGCAATATTTTCTGCATGGTCGCCTATGCGTTCAAAATATTTGGCAATCATAAGCAGATCAATCAGCGTTTCGGCATTTGCCGTGCGCTGTTGTACGGCTGTGATAAGCTCGCTTTTTAATTTATCAAAAAGGCTGTCTACTATGTTGTCATGTTTAATTACAGCCCGCGCCAAATTAATATCTTTTTTAACAAATGAATCTACGCTTTCAGTCACCATTTTAATTGTGGCTGCCGCCATATCGGCTATATGTATTTTACTCTGCACACCGCCTTCACGGGCATAATCTGCCATTTCTGCAATATCTGATGCCTGATCACCTATGCGTTCCATATCAGAAATAATTTTAAGTGCCGAAGATATTACCCTAAGATCGCTTGCCACAGGCTGTTGCTGAAGCAGCAAACGCATACAAAGTGTCTCAATTTCTTTTTCTTTTCTGTCAATCTGCTTATCGGTTTCAATAGTATTTTCTTTCATTTCAGGTGCGTTTTCGGTAAGCAGTTTAACCGCACTGGCGATTGCCTCTTCACAAAGCGCGCCCATGGTTATAAGTTCATTGTTTAAAGTGTTAAGTTGCTCATCAAATTTATTTCTCATCACTATGACGGAAATCAAACTCGCAAACAGTCTGCTTTCCGCCTTTTGCCACCTTTCTTGTATTTATTTTCATAAGGTTTATCCAAATCTTCCTGTAATATAGTCTTCGGTTCTTTTGTCTGCCGGTGTTGAAAACATTTTTTCGGTTTCGTCAAATTCTATTATTTCGCCCAACAGGAAAAATGCGGTTTTATCTGCAATGCGAGCCGCTTGCTGCATATTGTGGGTTACCATTATAATGGTGTATTTTTCTTTAAGTTCTATTGCCAAGTCTTCAATTTTTGAAGTTGAAATCGGGTCAAGTGCGCTTGTAGGTTCATCCATAAGAAGAATTTCAGGCTCTACAGCCAAAGCCCGTGCAATGCAAAGACGCTGTTGTTGACCGCCGCTCATACCAAGAGCGCTTTTTTTAAGGCGATCCTTACATTCATCCCAAATAGCCGCGCGCCGCAGTGACCGTTCTACAATTTCATCTAACTTAACTTTAGATTTAATACCGTGAATTCGCGGTCCGTATGCAATGTTATCATAAATACTCATAGGAAACGGATTTGGTTTTTGAAATACCATACCCACCTTTTTACGCAAAAGGTTTACATCCATATCCTTATAAATATCAGCATCGTCAAACCGAACTTCACCCTCAATTTTGCACCCCTCTACCAAATCATTCATACGGTTGAGCGTTTTTAAAAAGGTGGATTTTCCGCATCCTGAAGGACCTATAAGCGCGGTAATTTGTCCGGCAGGCAGATTGATATTTATATCTTTTAACGCATGGTTATTGCCGTACCATAAGTTAAGGTTTTTGACTGTAATTATATCCATTATCTGTTTCCTTTCTTTTTTAACATTTTGGCGGTAAGTTTTGCCGATATATTTATAACAAATGTAAGAATAAGCAGTATGGATGCTATTGCAAATGCAGTTTCAAATTCACCGCGCTCTTTTGCATACATATAAAGCGCAACCGTAAGCGTTGAACCTGCGTTGCCGGGTGTTATTGCCTCGGTTAGCCCTAAAATTTCATTTGCCATACCTGCTGTATAAAGCAGTGCTGCGCTTTCACCCACTATTTTACCTATTGATAAAATACAACCTGTAACAATACCGTCTATGGCAGACGGCAGCACTACCGTGCGTATCATATACCACTTACCGGCGCCCAATGCCAAAGAGCCTTCACGGTATCCTTGAGGTACGCTTTTTAAGCTCTCTTGAGTTGTTCTGATAATTGTGGGTAAAGTCATAATAACAAGCGTAAGCGAACCCGCAAGCAAACTGGTGCCAAGCGAACAAAACTGCACAAATATAAGCATACCTACAAGACCGTATATAATTGACGGTATACCAGACAGCGTTTCGGTGGCAAGCTCAATTAAGCGCACCACTTTTTTATTGGTTGCATATTCATTAAGATAAATTGCCGCGCCTACACCCACAGGCAAAACAATTATAAGTGTCATTAAAATGATATAGATTGTATTTAAAATGTTGGGCAATATGCCTGTGACGCCTTTTAGCAGGCTGGGCTTATTGGTTAAAAACTCAAGTGTTATATTAGGCAGTCCGCGATATAATATGTAACCTATAATTCCTATAAGTGCCAAGCAAATGATACCTGCAGACAAATACATAAATATATTAAGCGCCGCACATTTAATTTTGCGCCTTTTAGATATTGATTTTCGCACGCGTATCACTCCTTATCTCTTTTAACTATAAGGTTAAGTATAATATTTATCAATAATATGAATATAAACAATACAAGTGCGATTGAAAACAGCGCTTCTCGTTGAAGGCCCGAAGAATATGACATTTCACTTGCAATTGCCGTTGTAAGAAAACGCACACTTTTAAACAGTGACGGCATATTGGCAACGTTACCCGCAACCATCATAACTGCCATCGCCTCGCCTATGCTTCTGCCAATACCCAGCACTACCGAGGTAAGTATTCCGCTTTTTGCGGCAGGTACTACCACTTTAAAAACCGTTTCGGTTTTATTGGCACCAAGCGCTAAAGATGCTTCCTCATATTCTTTAGGTACAGCCCTAATTGCCGTTTCTGAAATTGATACTACTGAAGGCAATATCATAACCGTAAGTACTATAATTGCCGAAAACAAATTTGCCCCGTCAGGCAGTCCAAAGATTTCGCGAACAAAGGGTACTATTATTATCATACCTACAAGACCGTAAACTACCGACGGAATACCCGAAAGCAAATCAACCGCCGTACTTACTGCTTTTGAAACCTTGTCATTTGCCATCTTCGCAATAAATATTGCACACATAAGCCCTAACGGCACACCGATTACCACAGCGCCTGCCGTGCCGTAAACAGAAGTTAATATAAAAGGCAATATACCGTAAGAAGGCTCTGCGGCAGTTGATTGCCAAACCGTTCCGAAAAGAAAATCAACAATGCCTATTTTACCTATGGCGGGTGTACCTTTCACCACAAGAAAACCTGTAATTAAAATTACAAAGGCTACCGCCAGAAATCCGCATATAATGAATATTATATTCATTATCTTTTCAAAAAAGTTTGCGGCTTTTTTTAGCTTTTTCATAAGTTGCTCCTTATGTGACGATATGCCGAGGCACCCATATTAGGTGTCTCGACATTTCGAAATATATATTTGTTATCTTGATACAGGTACAGCGCCGGCTTCTTCAATAAGACTGTCAGCATCACCGCTTGTTACGAACTCAAAGAAATCTTTTGCGGCCCCTGTAAGTTTGGTATCCTTTTTAGTTACGAATACGAAATTACGCTGAATTTTGTAGCTTCCGTCTTGAATGGTTTTGGTTGACGGTGCAACGCCTTCTACATCTACCGCTTTAACTGTATCTTTTACCGAAGCGAGTGATGCATAACCGATTGCGTTGGGGTTAGATGCTACTGTTTGCACAACATCACCTGTTGAGGTTAGTTCTTGTGCGTACTGACATTCATCTTTTGTATCGGTAATTGACTCAAAGCCGTCGCGTGTGCCGGATGAGGGCTCACGACCTATGAGAACTACGGGTGCATCGTTGCCGCCTACCTCGCTCCAATTGGTGATTTCGCCTTTATAAAGTTTTGCTATTTGCTCAATGGTAAGGTCTGTAACAGGATTTTCAGGGTTTACAATAATTGCAATACCGTCAATTGCGATTACCGTACCTTCAAGATTTTGCTTTTCATCATCCTTAAGGTCGCGGCTTGAAAGACCAATATCACAGCTGCCCGATTCTACCGCCTGAATACCTGCGCTTGATCCTGTGGGATTGTATGTAACCTTAACATCGCTGTTTTCTTGCATATAAGCTTCTTTTAAATACTCAATTACCTTTTCCATTGATGTTGAGCCGTCGGTCGATACCGTTCCGCTTAAAGCGGTGTTACCTGTGGTTTGCTTGCTTTCAGTGTCGCTTGCTCCGCAACCCGTAAGCACTACTGCGAGCATACAAATGCTCATTAAAATACTAATTAACTTTTTCATTTTTCTTTTTCTCCTTAAAAAATTTTCTTTATTGGGTACAATGGCATTTTACTCTAATGTATGTTAAGCGTAAAAGCGCACCTGTGTTAATTGTGTGTTAAGACATAAA
>JBJFGD010000228.1:0-2249 GCA_051892355.1 Acutalibacteraceae bacterium
TGACCCACTACACCCACAGCACCGCGTTCACCGCTGCCCCAAGCGTAATCATCCCAAGTAACATCTACATGATATGCTTTGTCATTGATATAAACTATATTCCAACCGTGATTAAGCTCTTCTGACGAGCAATAATAATTTTCTATACCGACACGGTTTAGCAAATACATATATGCCATAGCATAACCCTGACAAACCGACACCTTTTCACCTAAAGCACCATAGGCAGTAAATGATTCATCAGGAATTGTAGTTCCATAATCATATTCATTCCAAAGTGCTAATCTGTCGTGTATCAGCAACGCTTTTTCAACATCGCCGATTTGGTTATTGTTCTCTATACCCTCTAATAACTCATCGCCCGCATCTGAAATTGCCTTCATACAGGCTTGATATTCAGAGGGTTCATCTGAAAATGTTTTATATCCAACAATCATATTTAATATTTTCATTGAAACAGAGTTATATGAAAAGCCTACGCTATAAACATTAAATGCTTCGGGAATACCATACCACACATAGTCGGCAATTGCACTGCTTGTAGTTTGGTTGTAATCAATATTAAAATCTGAAAGATCTATCATTGTCTGACAGTTTGATATGCCGTTGAGCAAAGCCGTTTTTAAATCTGAAAGCGACACATAATCGGATAACGCATTTTCTGCTGTCTCTTTATGATTATAACTTGATTCATAAAGTACAGGTGTTTCAAAGCCGCTAAAAACAACATCTGCATTTGCAGCCGAAACCGAAACGGAAAAACAACCAGTCAAAATAGCAAAGGTAAGCAATATTGATAATATTTTTTTCATATCATTTCACCCTTAAACAGATTTAATTTTATCGTTATTAAATATAATAAATTCTATTTCGCAAAACACTTTAGACAACTCTTCGCACAGCGGGCAAACTATAATATTTTCGCTTTGGTAATGCCCTGCGTCAAATACAGAAACCCCTGAATTTATAGCAGAAATGAACACATTGTGTTTTATATCGCCTGCTATAAGCGCATCAAAATTTTCTGAAATAACATCTTCTAAAAAGTCGCCGCCTGAGCCCGAACACACCAAAACGCGTTTTATGGGTTTATTACTGTTTACATATCGCACAGAACCGCCCAAAACCTTTTTAATATGCTCTGCAAGTATATCACCGTCGGTTATATTACAAGTTGCCGATCTAATTGTAAAGCCGTCATGAGCGATAAACGGTGTAATGTCTTGAAGCCCGATAGTCTCACACAAGCGCTCGGTAACACCGCCCACAGCTATGTCAAGATTTGTATGCATCGATATAACCGATATACCGCTTTTTATAAGTTCATATACCACCGAGCCTGCGGTTACACTTTTTAAACCGCCGAAAATCACGGGGTGATGTGTAACTATTAAATTTGCACCTATTTCTTTTGCGCGGTTTACGGAATTTATATCACAGTCAAGGCAAACAAGCGCTTTATTAACCGGCTGATTACCGTCACCGACCAAAAGGCCCGGGTTGTCAAACTCACGCGCGGTATCAATAGGATATTTTTGATTTAAATAGTCGAAAATATTTTTTACTGTTATCATTTCTTTTTAGCAAACGAGTCTTTAAGCGCAACTGTGCGGTTAAAGACAATTTTATTTTTATTTGAATCTTTATCTACGCAGAAGTAACCCTGACGCATAAACTGGAAGGTGTCGCCTACACTTACATCTTTAAGGCTTGCATCAATAACACAACTGTCAAGCACTGTAAGCGAATCGGGGTTAAGATTATCTGCAAAAGATGATACACCCTCTTCATCGCTTGGGTTTTCAACATTAAACAAGCGGTCGTAAAGGCGAACCTGGGCATTAATGCAGTTATTTGCACTTACCCAATGAAGCGTACCCTTAACCTTTCTGCCGTCGGGTGTCTCACCGCCGCGGCTTTCGGGGTCATATGTGCAGTGAACTGCGGTTATGTTGCCGTTTTCGTCTTCTTCATGCGAAGCGTATTTAACATAATAAGCGCCCTTTAAACGCACCTCTTTTGTGGGGCAAAGTCTAAAGTATTTACCCGGCGGGTCTAACATAAAGTCATCTTGTTCAATATAAATCTCGCGTGAAAATGTTACGCTTGTTTTACCAAGTTCGGGCTTATTGGGGTTAATATCAACCTCAATTTGTTCAGTTTTATCTTCGGGGTAGTTATCAATAATAACCTTAAGCGGGCGAAGCACTGCCATTGCCCTGTTGGCATTTTCATTAAGGTAATCACGC
>JBJFGD010000229.1:0-2247 GCA_051892355.1 Acutalibacteraceae bacterium
AATACTTTTAACCGACACAAATCTCGGTAAATCGGTTGACACGGGTGAAAATGTAGGTCAGCGCTTTTTTGGTATGAGCGCAGCCGCATTTGAACGCAGTCTGTTTATAGGCACAGGCGGCGATTTTACAAAAGACAATGCAGCCGCCGGCGAAATAAATGCCAAGCTTTCAAATATAGCCGTCACCGGAGTCGAAGATATTTCATATCAAAAGATAGAAAAAACGCTATCTGATGCTAAAAACAGAGTTATTTCAAAAACGGGCAGATCCGGCACTTATGCTGAAGATTTTCGCGCTTATGAAGAACTAAAAGACAGACTTTTAAAAGCTGATGAAGATGCCCGCAAAAAGGCTGAGCTTAACGAAATCATAACTCAAAAACGCACTGAATATGAAGAACTTTATAAGCAATACACTTCATTAAAAGCTATTACCGACCTTGAAAACGATTTAAAAAACCGCGAAAAACTAATTGAATACCTTGAAACTAAAAAAGATTTAGACAACCTTAATAAAACATTACAGTTAAATGACGGTACAACACTTGATGAGGCTTTTGTTAAAAAGGTTAATTTTGGTTTGAGTAAATACGAAAAGGTTGCCTATCGCTGTGATGAACTTCAAAGCGATATTGATAAAATTAATGAAACTATTAAAATTCAAAATCAAAATTCACCCGAAAGTGCAAAGCAACAAATAGAGCAGCTAAACGCAAAAGTCGAAAAACTTTCGGCTCAAAAAGATGAACTTTTTGAAAAAGAAAACACGCTTAATGATTTGGTTGAAAGCACCAACCAAAAGTTAAACGAAAGCAAAAACAAGAAGCGCGGTGTAAACCCCGTACTTTTAATTGTGTCTTTTCTGCTTTGTTCGGCAACAGTTGCATCTGTATTTTTAACTAATAAGTATGTAATCATAGTTACAGCCGCGCTTGCGATAATATCAATCGTTTTAGATTTTGTTTTAAGACCGCAAAACAAATCGCTTACCGCTTCACTGCAAAATGAAATTTCAAAATTAAATGCCGATTTAGCAGACATAAAGTCACAAAAAAATCTTTTGCAAGAAGAAATTAACAATGCTAATGCCCGTATAAACACATTATCATCAGCGCTTAATGCCGACTCGGCAATACGGGCGCAAAGGCTGGCAGACCTAAACTCTAAAATTGAAGATTTAAACAAAGAGAATGAGAAAAAGCAGACAAATCTTGATGAAATATTTAATTTCTTCTCTAAACTTGAAGACCTTACTTCAATTGACCAAATTAAGGCTCGCCTTTTAGATATTGAAACTAAAACCGACCTTCAAAAGCAATTAAAACTTCAACTGTCATATTTAAGTAAAGATTTAGGAAACATCAGTTACGAACAAGCTGCAGAAAAACTATCGCATATGCAAGATAACCAAAGCCTTAATACTGCTGATATTGAAAAAGCAAAATCAGAGTTAGAGGTTGTAACCGAAAAACTTGCAGATTTAAAAGAAAAGTTAACGGTAGTTGCTACCGAGCTTAAGACTTCTTTTAAAGACAGCGAAAACCCCGAAGATTTAAAGCGAAAAATTAATGAATATAAAGAGCGTATGACTGCTAAAAAAGAGTTCTGTGACTCGGTTGACACCGCACTTGCGGTTTTAGAAGAAAGTTTTTATGAACTTCGCAGCGGATACGGTAACGAGCTCGAAAAACTGACACACAGCATTTTTTCTGACCTTACCGATGGCAGATATAAAAATGTAAGTATAACCGATACACTTGATATTTCGGTTGAAAAGTCAGATGTTTTCGGCACGCGAGAATTAGATTATTTAAGTCTTGGCACCACACATCAGGCGTATTTAAGTTTGCGCCTTGCAATTGCCACGCTCATTTCAGAAAACAATCCCCTGCCTATATTTCTTGATGACTCACTGTCACAGTATGATGACACCCGCGCCGCGCGGGCAATGCAGTTTTTAAAAGAGTTTTGCAAAAACGGTCAGGGTATACTTTTTACCTGCCACAATTCTATATGTGAAATTGCCGAAAATCAAGGCATCAAAATACAAAAGCCGTATAACTAAGCAAAAACCCTTTGAGCAAAAGTTCAAAGGGTTTAAGTTTTGTACCTGTTTTATTTTGGCGCCTTAAAATTTATAAAATTAATACTTGATTTTATTTATCTTATGTTGTATAATAACTCTCACACCAATATGCCGGTGTGATGGAATTGGCAGACGTAGTGGACTCAAAATCCACCGGTAGC
>JBJFGD010000230.1:0-9022 GCA_051892355.1 Acutalibacteraceae bacterium
ACAATTAAATTATGTTTTAACAAACCCGTTTAAATACGCAAAAATTTTGTTAAGTTTTTTGTGCAATTATCTTTCACCGCTTAACGCCAAAAACTATATTTCGTTCTTTTCATATCTCGGTAACGGAGGTAGTGCAATAATATTTATGCTGCTTTTATGCTTTTGCGGCATCACCGATAAAGATGAAACAAACCGATTCAAAGGCAGTGTATTTACCGCATCATCAATAATTATAATTGATTTAATTATTGCCTGTATGATGGCTTCTGCAATGTATCTTTCTTTTACACCGGTGTACAGTCAAGAAATACTTGGCTGTCACCCAAGATACATTATACCGTTATTAGCGCCCTTTGCATTAACGGTTATAAATCCCGGCAAGCCGTTAAAGATTAATAAAACAGTTTATAACCTTTCTGTTTTAACCGTAATAACCGCGTGTCTAATGTTTAAAATTTTACGAATAGTTACAATACCAATGCTGTAATTTAATTTTATTTGAAAATTTTACTTGACAAAATGTATCGATTTGTATATAATGGTTGAGCAATCCAAAGACAGTAGGTGGCTTTTGCCGTAAGTTTAACGCCTGCCGAGGTGAGCGTGAATAATTTATTTAAAATTTTTCATGTCTGCCCTTGATGTCCTTGGGTGGACATTTTTTATTTTCACGCGGAGGTGAAACACATTGCCAAACGCAAAGGTTTTAGAAGCAAAAAAGCAAGCTGTTGCAGATCTTTCTGAAAAAATCGGCGCCGCCGTTACAGGTGTTGTTGTTGATTACAAGGGTATAACCGTTGCCGATGATACCGCACTCCGTAAGGAATTGCGCGAAAACGGCGTTCATTACACTGTAGTTAAGAACTCTATCTTAAAGCGCGCTGTAGAGGGTACTGATCTCGCTGATATCAGCAGCGTATGCGAAGGTACAACCGCTATCGCACTCTCTAATGAAGACTACACAGCAGCAGCAAGAATACTTTGCAAGTTTGCCGAAAGTCATGAAAACTTTACAGTTAAGTCCGGTTTCCTTGACGGTGAAGTTGTAAGTATTGAAACCATTAATGAACTTGCAAAACTTCCTACAAGGGATGTTCTTCTTGCAACAGTTCTCAGTGCTTTCCAAGCACCAATCGCAGCATTCGCTCGTGCTGTGCAGGCTATCGTTGATAAAGACGGTTCGGCTGAAGAAGCAGCAGAATAATTAAAAAATTTTAACAAAACAAAAATTATTGGAGGAAATTAAAATGGCATCTGAAAAGATTACAGCTATGATTGAAGAGTTAAAGACTCTTACCGTTCTTGAGCTTTCTGAGCTCGTTAAAGCAGTAGAAGAGGAGTTTGGCGTATCTGCAGCAGCTGCAGTAGCAGTAGCAGCACCCGCAGCAGGCGCAGGCGCAGCAGCTGAAGAGAAGACTGAATTTGATGTTGTTCTCGCAGAAGCAGGCGCTGAAAAGATTAAGGTTATTAAGGTTGTTCGCGAAATCACAGGTCTTGGCCTTGCTGATGCAAAGGCTGTTGTTGACGGCGCACCTAAAACCCTTAAAGAAGCAGCTTCTAAAGAAGACGCTGAAGCAATCAAGGCAAAACTTGAAGAAGTTGGCGCAAAGGTTGAACTTAAGTAATTTAAGCTTTAATCAAGCATTAAACCCCGACCGTTTGGTCGGGGTTTTGTTTTTATCATATTATCATTTTATAAAAACTCGCACATCGAAGAATACGAAAAGTATATATGCCCAAAAACGCCTGCCGTTTGATGGCATATTTCTATTTGACGGTTTATAACATCAATACCGTTCTGCCATTCTTGGCGGTCAGGTTCGTTTGGGGTATTTATTTTGTATGCAGCAAGACCTATCATTAGCTTTACGCTCTTGCCGTTTAACTCCTTTTGCCAATCGGCAATTAACTTATCAAATTTAAACTCATCGTTTGGATATTCAAATCCAAAATAGAGCTGCGGTATTATATAATCAATACAACCGCTGTCACACCACAGACTTACATCGGCATAGCACTTATCATAATTATCATCTATAGAAGCGGCAGGGCTGATGCTGAAAATTATATCAGCATCGGTAAATTTTATGGCAGTAAAGCAGCCGCTTATAAGCGCGTTTACATTAGCTCTGCGCCAGTCGGCAAGCGATAGCGGTTTTTGTGTTTCTTTACAATAATTATCATAAGATTCGCTGTCAAATTCGGGCGCTTGCGTGGGGTAAAAATAATCGTCAAAATGTATTCCGTCTACATCGTAATTGCTTATTATTTCGCGAATACCGTCTGTTACAAGCTGACGCACTTCGCTTGATGCAGGGTTTAAGTATATACCGTCGCTTAAAGCTACATTTATATCATTTGATGTGTCTTGATCTTCGGTCCAGCGCCTTGCCGGGCTTTCGGCAGGCAAGGCGCTAATTTCACTGTCTGTCGTGCGAACACGGTAAGGATTTATCCACGCATGGAATTTTATGCTCTCTTGGTGGCATACATTTATCATATATTCAAGTACATCATAGTCATATTGCTTTACGGTTTCCCGCATAGGAAAATACTTTGACTCATAAATCGAATCACAAAATGCCCTTACATGTACAAACACATCGGTTATGCCGCGCGATTTACAGTTTGAAATTACCGCATTGAATTGATTTTTAAAATCATTTGTACCAAACAAAGTATCAAGTTCACTGTAAGATATCCAAACCCCTGAAATATATGTATCGGCAGTATTTGTTTCGTATGTACTGTCGCTTTTTTCTAAAGACGAACAACCCGTAAGCATTAACAGCACCAGTACCATGCATAATATTTTTTTCATATATTCTCACTTTCGTTTTACTAACTAATACAATATATTTTAAATATTACATAAAAATTCGTCAAGTGTTGCTTTTTTACTTGCGGAAATATGAGTGATATTGTATAATACTTTGCAAGAGGTGGTTGATTTGCGCAACTATAAAAAATCGGTTAAATTCACTTTAACAATAATCAACATATCAATGTTTGTGATTTTTGCTTTAGCCATTGCATTACCTTGGATAATCACTTGGTATGTTGAAATCAAGGGCAAAGATCCGGGGTTGCCTGTTGTGGTGATGCTAACCTGTTACCCGTGTGTACCAATTGCAGAAACAGCACTTTATTCACTGCGCAAAATTATGAAAAACATATTAAACGGTCTTATTTTCGGTGACCGCAATATAGCCTCTCTGCGCACTGTGTCAATATGCTGTACGGTTGGCGCGTTTATAACACTGATAGCAGGGTATTATTATATGCCGTTTTATGTTATGAGCATAGCATCTTTTGGCTGTGCAATTATTGTAAAGGCTATAAAAGACACCTTTGCTGCGCAACTTGAAACCCAGCGTGAAGAATTATATGAATCTGTGAGGGAAGAATTATGAAAAAAACAGTAATTTCGGTAATAGGTAAAGACACTGTGGGTATTACCGCAAAAGTAAGCGCCGCATGCGCCGAGCATAATGTTAACATTATTGATATTACACAGTCGGTTTTGCAGGATATGTTTGTAATGGTAATGCTTACCGACATTTCAGCGCTTAACTGCCCGTTTAAAGTTTTTTCTGAAACCATGAAAAAAATGGGCGAAGAATTTAATCTTGAAATTCGCGTAATGCACGAAGACATTTTTAACTCAATGCACAGAATTTAAGGTGAAATTTTATGCTTAATCTTAACGATATTTTAGAAACCATAAATATGATAACACAAGAAAATCTTGACATACGCACAATCACAATGGGCATATCGTTGCTTGACTGTGCTGACAGCGACATAGATGTTTCTTGCAAAAAAGTATATGACAAAATAACCCGGCTTGCGGGCAACCTTGTAAAAACGGGTTGTGATATAGAATCTGAATACGGTATTCCGATTATAAATAAGCGCATTTCGGTAACACCTATTTCTATGCTTGTTGCAGTGTCGGGCGGCGACCCCGTTAAATATGCTCACGCTTTGCAACGCGCGGCTGACACCGTTGGGGTAAACTTTATAGGCGGTTATTCGGCGCTTGTACATAAAGGCTTTTCAGCGGGCGACCTTGAACTTATTAAGTCTATTCCGCGCGCTTTGAATGAAACCACAAATATTTGCTCATCGGTAAATATTGGATCTACAAAATCAGGTATCAATATGGATGCCGTTAAGCTTATGGGTGAAATTGTGCGTGAAAGCGCAATACTTACCGCAGACCGTGACTGCATAGGCCCCGCAAAATTGGTTGTATTTTGCAACGCACCCGAAGACAATCCATTTATGGCAGGCGCCTTTCACGGCGTGGGTGAGCCTGACTGTGTTATACATGTTGGTGTTTCGGGACCGGGTGTTGTTGATGCGGCACTAAAAAAGTGTGACGGTGATTTAAGCGATGTTGCCGAAACCATAAAGCGCACCGCATTTAAAATTACGCGTGTAGGTCAGCTTGTAGGCAGTGAAGCTGCCCGCCGGCTTGGTGTGCCTTTTGGAATAGTTGACCTTTCTCTTGCACCCACCCCCGCAGTTGGTGACTCGGTAGCAAGAATACTTGAAGAAATGGGTCTTGGTGTATGCGGTACACACGGTACCACCGCAGCACTTGCTATGCTTAACGATGCTGTTAAAAAGGGCGGCGTTATGGCATGCAACTCGGTAGGCGGACTTTCGGGCGCATTTATACCCGTTTCTGAAGATGAAGGAATGATAGCGGCAGCCCGCAGCGGCGATCTGAAAATAGAAAAGCTTGAGGCAATGACCGCCGTATGCTCGGTAGGTCTTGATATGATAGCAATACCCGGCGATACCCCAAGCGAAGTTATATCGGCAATTATTGCTGACGAAGCCGCAATAGGTATGGTTAACTCAAAAACCACCGCCGTGCGCGTAATACCTGCCATTGGTAAAAACGCCGGTGAAGAGTTAAACTTTGGCGGTCTGTTGGGCGAAGCGCCTATTATGAATGTAAACCTTACGGCAAGCCCTAAAAAGTTTATTGATCGCGGAGGCAGAATACCCGCACCTATGCAAAGCCTTAAAAACTAATAAAAAAGCAGAGCGACTTGCTCTGCTTTTTTTATTAAAATACAAATTTATAACAGTTGTTGATTATTAATCACAAGTCTGAATTTAAGCCCTAACTTTTCTGCGGCTTTACGGCATAAAATCATTCGCTGCATAAATATCTCGAAATAGTCCATTACCGAGCCGTATTCGGTATCAATTGTAAGTGATAATTCTATTTTCGTTTTATCATCGTTGATTTCAAGATTAGCGCCTGTTACCGAATAGTTTACCCTGTCGTGTATATCAAAGGTTGAAATATCTTGATTTCGCACACGGTTGCGGCGAACATCTGACTTGTCGGCTAAAATAAGAGCAGCGGCAAATTCACTTACGGGCACGCCCGTGCCCTCATCGTGATTGCCGATTGCGGTTACAATGTCTGCAATTTCTTCTGAATCAAAGCCCAATTTGTCTAAAATTCTAAAAGCCATAACCGCGCCGCTTTGACTGTGGTCTACACGGTTTACAAGGTTGCCTATATCATGTAAATAACCTGCAATTTTTACAAGCTCTACCGTGCGGTCATCATAACCTAAAGTTTGCAGAATATACCCTGCCTTTTCGGCAACGGCTGTCACATGTGCAAAGCTGTGCTCGGTATAACCCAAAGCCGACAGCGAAGCATCAGCCGCAGTTATATAATCTTTAATAGCCTTATTTTTCTTAATTTCCTGAAATGTCATAATCTTGATTCCTTTTAAAATTTAAACTTTTGGGCAAAACGGGGAAACAGCGGTACCGTTTCAAAAAAATTATCATAAAGTTTTGAGCAAAGTCCGATAAGTACGCCGTTTATCAAAGTTATTATAACCGTGCCCCACTTAATACCGACAAAACCTCTGAATAATATAAGTGTAAGCGCAAGCGAAAGCAACAGACAACACATATCAAAAATGCGTTTACATTTTGTTTGGTCAAAACCGTATTTTTGAGTAATGCCTTTTACAAATAAATCGCACACTTGCGGGTAGATATATGTTTTAAAAAACAGCATTACGGTAAAAGCTGTAAGCAACTCGCCTGCAATGAACATAACCATTCTCACCATCAACCCCATACTGCCTGGTGCTGTTATGTTTGGGTTTAATACAGGTATTACCGCACGCCACATATCAAGTATTGTGCCATAAATTACACAGGTTATAAACGATACAAAATATGTGAATTTAAATTTTTTCATCGCAAGGCAAAATACAATGAATAAAACGCCCTGCATTATATAGTCCCACTGACCAAATGTGAAAAATGTGAATTTTAGGCTTAATATGTAAGCGGGAGCCACAATCATAGAAACGCCAAAGTCTGCCGCCGCCAACATTGCTACCGCCAAAGTCAGTCCAAACTGTGCAAATATATACACAAGCTCGCTGTATATTTTTATCTTTTTCAAAACATCTACCCCAAAAAATAAATACTAGCGTGATTCTTCACGCTAGTATTTTACACTCAATCAGTAGTTATTGTCAACTATAATCCATTCGCCGTTTGCGGCAATGCTCTTCTTGCCCGCCTCGCGAGCAGCGGCAATCATAAGCGTTTCTTTGTGCGACACGGGTTCTTTGCCTGTTTTAAAGAACTCTGCCATAACCTTGTAGTGACCTTTCCAAAAATCATAGCTGCAATCAATAATTTGGTTGTCTGTAGGAATTGAAAGAATCATCATATAAGGTACATCATAGTTAAAGCCGTTTATGGTAATAAATCTGCCGCTTTCAAGTTCTACCGTCATTGAATAAAAAGCATTGTCCTTTTGCACTGTCATTACGCGGATTGCTTTTTCACCCATAATCATCATAGCAGGCTCAAGCGCATGAAGAATGTAGTTGTCATACGAGTTTTGAGGAGTAACCGCAAGAAGTGATTGAACAGCATCGCAATCAATTGTTTGATATTCTGCCGCATAGCGAAGCGATGAACATGTATAGCAGGGTGTACCGCTTTTTTCGGCAATTTCAAACATTCGCTTGGCCGATGCTAAATCAGTGCCGAAAGGTTTGTCAACAAAGCAAGGCTTTCCGCTGGCGAGTGCTTCGCGGGCAAGGTCTTCTTTGCGCTCACAGTTGTCGGGTGCCAAAACCATAAGCACATCAGACTTTTCAATAACTTCAGATATTGTAGCGCAATACTCAACGCCCATTTTTTCGCACCATTGTTCACTTGTAGTACCGTTGGGCGCAGTAATTTCACCGTAAGCGTAGCAAACCTTAACTTCATCGCCAACCTGTTCTTTAAAATGCTTTGGTGCAGTATTTGCGTGCCATTCATCTAAATAATAATCAATATATCCTATTTTAATCATTTTTACTACCTCTGCAAATTCAATTTAGTCAAGTATCATCTCGCGATGTGCATCTGATGAATCGTACATTGCCTGCATCATACGAGCTGTAATAATGTTAGTGTCAATATGAGAAGCCAACTTTTTACCTGATTTAATACAAGCAACAAATTCGTTAATTTCGTTTTGGAACATATTGCTCTTTTCAAATTCGGGTGAATACTGATAAAGTTCGCCGTCTTTGGTGGTATAAACGGTAAATTCTTTAGTGTAATAGTTAAGGCGAATACCGCCCTTGTCGCCCATAAAATCAATAAACATTTCTTCTTGATCAATGTTTTGTGCCCATGCGCCGTTTACGGTAATTGTAGGGCCTTCGGTACGAACAAGTGCTGTAACCGAATCATCAACATCATAAGTGCCGTCGAGCTTTGGCGGGCCTGCCCACATATTTTTGAATACATATTCGGGAATATTTTTACCCAACTTACAAAAGGCTTCTGCCGTAACTGTAAGCGGTTTCGGGTCTGCACAGCAATACATAACTATGTCAAGAAAATGTACACCCCAGTCAATAAGCGCGCCGCCGCCTGACTTTGCCTTTGTTGTAAAATCACCGCCAAGACCGGGAATGCTGCGATATGCTCTAAAGCTTACATACACATGAAAAACATCGCCCAAAACACCGTCAGCAATAGTTTTTTTAACAAGATTTACGCCGGGATCAAAGCGGTTGCAAACACCAATGTTAAGCACCTTGCCTGTTTCTTTCTGTACTTTTTGCATTTCAAGCGCTTCTGTATATGTGCGTGCAGCAGGTTTTTCACAAAGAACATTTTTGCCTGCTTTCATAGCATCAATTGAAATTTGTGCGTGTGCATAGTTTGGTGTGCAAACCGAAATTGCCTCAACTTCGGGGTCGGCAAGAATTTCTTTATAATCTGCAACAGCGATGCCGCAACCGTATTCTTTAACGGCATTTTCTGCCCTTTCGGGTATAATGTCGCAGAAATACTTAATTTCTGCGTCGGGATTGTTCATGTATGACGGAATATGTCTTTTAGAAATATTACCGCAACCTATAACTGCAACCTTCATAATTTCAAGACCTTTCATTTTTTTATTTAAGAGTTTTTTGACTCTTTATTACAATTTTGTTTGGCATAAGCACTTGGGCTCATACCCTCGCATGCTGAAAATGCTCTGCTGAAAACATGTATGCTGCTATAACCCATGCGCTCTGCAACTTCGGTAACCGAAATGCCGCTTTTAAGCAAATCACACTCATGTTTGTGACGGGCTATCAAAAAATAATTTTTAAGGTTTATACCCATTGATTTTGAAAAAAACGAAGATATATGTGAATAACTGTATCCAAACTTTTCGGGCAGTTTTTTCAGTGCAGAAATATCCTCTACCGAAGAATCTATAAACGAGCAAATCTGCGAAACGGTGCGTTTTTTGCCAAAGCGCACATCGGGAATATATATACTGTTGGCGCACCCCTTTAGCGAACGCAGAGTGTAAATAAGCAATTTGCGGATACTGTCAGAAACTATAATATTAGAAAATTCATCTTTGCCGTATAAATTAAAAAATATATCGTGAAAGGTTTGAGGTATACCGCGGTCAGCCTCATTACAACCGGCGTCTGCACTTTTAAAAAAATTGTCC
>JBJFGD010000231.1:0-2212 GCA_051892355.1 Acutalibacteraceae bacterium
ATGGGTATACCCTGACATAATACTTGCCTTATGCTCATCTGCTTTATCGCAAATAACTTCTATAAGCGATTTTAAAAGCGCGGTTATTTCATCGATTTCATCACGCAAATACATTCTTATATCAAGCGCCACCTGATCGTTACGACTGCGAGCAGTATGCAGTTTTTTGCCGACATCGCCTATACGGTTGGTAAGTTCTTGCTCAATAAACATATGTATATCTTCAGCAGTCATATCAAACTGCAGTTTGCCGCTTTCAATATCAGCCAAAATACCTTCAAGGCCGTTTATGATTGTATCAGCCTCATCTTCAGTTATAATACCGCATAAAGACAGCATCATAGCGTGTGCCATACTGCCTTTTATATCGTGTGAATACATTCTTGAGTCAAAATGTATTGAAGAATTAAAATCATCAGCTATACTGTCGGTAACACCGTCTGTAACACCTGTCCACATTTTAGCCATTTACAATATACCTCTTCTAATTTATAAATATTTATTTATTATATATAATGATTTATAAATTGTCAAGATATTTGAATAAATATGCAAGCCCTTATGCATAATATGCATAAGGGATTTTAATTAATTTTTACTATTATTATAACAAATTTCGTTTGAACTTGTGCCGTTCTTGCCTATTTCAACAATATTGTTTACAGTGGTTTCAGCTATGTTGCCAAGTGCTTCTTCGGTCAAAAATGCTTGGTGCGAGGTTACAAGCACATTAGGCATAGAAATCAAACGCGCCAGTGTATCATCATCAACAATATGACCCGAGAAATCTTCAAAGAAAATGTCAGATTCTTCTTCATAAACATCCAGACAAGCAGCACCCACCTTGCGTGATTTTATGCCTTCTAAAAGCGCATCTGCATCTATAAGTGCTCCGCGTGAGGTGTTAAGAATAATTACACCTTTTTTCATCTTTTTAATAGCTTCGGCATCTATAATATGATATGTTTCAGAGGTGAGCGGACAGTGCATAGAGATTATATCACTTTCAGCAAAAAGTTTATCTAATGTTACATATTCTGCCGGTATATTTTCTGTAGGGTACTTATCATACGCCAAAACCTTCATACCGAAACCTTTGCAAATATCTATAAATACCCTGCCTATTTTGCCGGTACCGATAACGCCTACTGTTTTACCGTAAAGATCAAAGCCCGTAAGACCGTTAAGGCTGAAATTAAAGTCTTTTGTGCGTATATATGCCTTGTGTATGCGGCGAATTGAGGTAAGCAACATCGCCATCGTATGCTCGGCTACCGCATATGGTGAATAGGCAGGCACTCGCACCACATGCATTTTGCCGTATGCGTGTTTTAAATCAACATTATTATAACCCGCACAGCGAAGCGCCAGCACACGCACACCCAAATCATATAGTTTATCTATAACTGCGGCATCTGCAGTATCGTTTACAAATATACATACCCCGTCACAACCGCGTGCAAGATCTGCCGTGTCAATATTAAGCTTGGTTTCAAAAAACTTAAATTTTAAATCTTCGCTTGCATATTTTTCAAATGATTGTTTGTCATAAGGTTTTGTATCAAAAAATGCTATTTTCATATATTACCTCTAAATCTTAATGAAATTCACTATATATTTTTCGTGCTAAATCAAGATTTATACCTTTTACTTTACAAAGGCTGTCAATATCGGCAGATTTTATTGCTTTCATTGTTTTAAAATGTTTAAGCAGTGCGGCAGCTTTAGCCTGACCTACACCATTTATTGCCGTTAGTTCAGAGTTAAGCATTTTTTTGCTGCGAAGTTTTTTATGATATCCTATTGCAAAACGGTGCACCTCATCTTGTATAGCCGTAACAAGCCGATATGCCGACTCATTTGCCTTTATTGCAATATCGCCGCCACCAGTTGCAATTGCACGGGTGCGGTGCTTTGAATCCTTTACCATACCAAAAAGCGGGACATTTATATTATGTTTTTGAAGCACGGGTTCTACTGCTGAAATCTGTCCTTTGCCGCCGTCAAGCAATATCAAGTCAGGCAAAGTAGCAAAGCCTTCATTTTCACCCGTTTCATACTCGGTAAAACGGCGGTCAAGCACCTCGGCCATAGAACGGTAATCATCTTGACCTGCAAAGCCTTTTATCTTAAACATACGATAGTGGGGTTTATAGGGCTTGCCGTCACGAAACACAACCATACCTGCAACATTTTCATCGCCTGCGGTGTT
>JBJFGD010000232.1:0-2199 GCA_051892355.1 Acutalibacteraceae bacterium
TTCTTTTGCCCAGTCAGGTATTTATGGTTGATATGATAGGCAGAAAGGGTTGCAGTGTGCTTAATGTTTCTTCAATGAACGCATACCGTCCTCTTACCAAAATACCTGCATACTCTGCTGCAAAGGCTGCGGTTACTAACTTTACATCTTGGCTCGCAGTTCATTTTGCAAAAGAGGGTATTCGTGTTAATGCAATAGCACCGGGATTTTTTGTATCAAATCAAAATCGTGCGCTTTTATTTAATGAAGACGGCACCCCAACACCACGAACAGACAAGATTTTGCGTTCTACACCTATGGGCCGTTTCGGCGAGGCAGAAGAGCTGCTTGGCACTGTTGAATGGTTGATCGATGAAACCAAGTCTGGCTTTGTAACCGGAATTACAGTACCTATTGACGGCGGTTTTTCAGCATATTCCGGAGTATAAGGAGAATTGTAATGAACAAAAATATCAGAATTTTCGGTTTTGCCGATGAAGCAAGCCCTATGATTGATGAACAAATTAAGGCTATGCACAGAAACGGTCTTGACGGATTGGAAATTCGTAATGTTGACGAAACAAATGTTGCAGACATTACGCTTGACAAGGCGCGCGAAGTTCGTAAAAAGCTTGATGCGGCAGGTCTTGTGACTTGGTCAATCGGTTCGCCTATAGGCAAGATTGATATTGAAAAAGACGATTTTGCAGCCCACCTTGAAAAATTAAAACATACGCTTGAGATTGCCAATATTTTAGGCGCTGAAAATATACGCATGTTTTCATTTTTTATGCCGCAAAATAAAGATTCATCTATCTTTAAAAACGAAGTTTTAGACCGACTCGGAAAAATGGCAGAAATTGCAAACGGCACAGGTGTTACACTTTGTCATGAAAATGAAAAAGGTATCTATGGCGATGTGGCAGCTCACTGTCTTGAAATTTTTAATACAGTGCCTCAAATAAAAGGCATATTTGACCCTGCAAACTTTGTTCAAAGCGGCGAAAACACTATTGAAGCTTGGAATTTGCTTAAAACTTACATAAAGTATGTTCATGTTAAAGATGCCCGCGCAAGTGATGATATGATAGTGCCTGCGGGCAGCGGCGACGGTAATTTTAAAGTTATTGTTCCCGAATATATTGCTATGGGCGGCAACTGCTTTACAATGGAACCTCACCTTAAAGAGTTTGACGGTCTTGCAGGTCTTGAGCGTGAGGGCGAAGAAAGCAAGGTTGGCGAATTTAATTTTGAAACAGGCGACGAAGCATTTGATTATGCTTGCAATGCATTCAAAAAAATATTGGAAAATTGAAATTTTACATAAAGAAAGGAATAAAGTATTATGGAAATAGGCGTTCAATTTTATACACTTAGAGATTATTGCAAAAACCTTGACGATTTTGCAGAAACGCTTAAAAAGGTAGCAGATATAGGTTATAAAAATGTTCAGATAAGCTGTGTTTGCGATTATGAGCCCGAATGGCTTGCAGAGCAGCTGAAGAAGAATGGCTTAAAGTGTGTTTTAACCCATACTCCCGTTCCGCAGCTTACGGGCGGAGATCTTAAAACCGTTTGCAAAAATCATGAAATTTTCGGCTGTGATTATATAGGGCTTGGATGTTTTGACTTTTCGGATACTGCAGAGGGCAGAACATATGATGATTTTGTAAAAATTTATAAACCCGTAGCAAAAGAGATTAAAGAAAACGGAAAAAGCTTTATGTATCACAATCACGCCAAAGAATTTTTGAGATTCGGTTCCGACACCCGTATTATCGAAAGAATTATGAAGGATTTTGAAAAGGATGAATTGGGCTTTATTCTTGATGTATTCTGGGTTCAGGCTGCAGGCGGCGACCCTGCCGCTTGGATGGAAAAATTAAGCGGCAGAATTCCGACAATCCACTTGAAAGACTATTATTTTGTCCCTCAAGCCAAAGATCCGTGCGATCATATTGCAGTAGTAGGCGAAGGCAACATCAACTTTGACCGTATATTTGAAAAAGCCGAAACCTGCGGTGTAAAATACATGCTGGTTGAGCAGGACGAATGTCACGGCGAAGACCCGTTTGATTGCATTAAACGCAGCTACAATTACTTAAAATCTTGCGGCTTTTAAGATATGTAAAGGATAGATTGTTATGGATAAAATTAAACTTGGCATAATAGGCTTCGGTAATATGGGTACAGGCCATACCTCTAATATTATGAGTGGAA
>JBJFGD010000233.1:0-2172 GCA_051892355.1 Acutalibacteraceae bacterium
ATTACTGATGACGGTGTGTTTGCACATAACTGCATATCACCTAAAAAAGCTGTTTCTAAATCGTATATTGCCGAACTTGACGGTGATATTAACGATGATATGATAAATCGTTTTAAAAAAGGTGTGGTTCTTGCAGACGGTACAGTATGTAAATCTGCAACACTTGAAAGAGTATCGGAAAACATTGCGCGTATAATAATTACTGAAGGTAAATACCACCAGATTAAGCGTATGTTTGGCACAGAAAATTTGGGTGTTAATAAATTGCACCGCGAATCTATAGGCGGCCTTAAACTGCCTGAAGATTTAAAAGAGGGTGAGTGTATAGAGATGACCAAAAAAAACTTAGAAAGTCTAATTTTGTTAAAAACTTGTTCATAGGTTAGGTATTTTTAACAAAAGGCACTAAAAAACATTGTTAGAATTAGTTATAGCATTTAAATAAAAAGTTTGTTATAATATTTAGAGTAATTTAGGAATTTTATCAGGAGGTCCATTTTATGGCAAGTTTATCTCTTCGCAATGTTTATAAAAGATACCCAGGCGGTGTAACCGCAGTATCTGACTTCAACCTTGAAATCAAAGACAAGGAATTTATAATCCTTGTAGGACCTTCAGGTTGTGGTAAATCAACAACACTTCGTATGGTTGCAGGTCTTGAGGAAATCTCTGACGGTGAAGTTTACATCGGTGATCGTCTTGTAAACGATGTAGCACCTAAAGACCGTGATATAGCAATGGTTTTCCAGAACTATGCACTTTATCCGCATATGACAGTTTTCGACAATATGGCATTTGGTCTTAAGCTTCGCAAAACTCCGAAAGACGAAATCAAACGCCGCGTTGAAGAAGCTGCTCGTATTCTTGATATTGCACACCTTCTTGAGCGTAAGCCTAAGGCATTGTCAGGTGGTCAGCGTCAGCGTGTGGCACTTGGCCGTGCTATAGTTCGTGAACCAAAGGTATTCTTGCTTGACGAACCTCTTTCTAACTTGGATGCTAAACTTCGTGCACAGATGCGTACCGAGATTTCTAAACTTCATCAGCGTTTGGGTACTACATTTATCTATGTAACACATGACCAGACTGAAGCTATGACAATGGGTACTCGTATCGTTGTTATGAAGAGCGGTGTTGTTCAGCAGGTTGATACTCCTCAACATCTTTACCTCTATCCTTGCAATCTCTTTGTTGCAGGCTTCATCGGTTCACCACAGATGAACTTTATTGAGTCTAAAATTATCAAAGAGGGCGATGATTTCTATGTAGAGTTTGGCTCTGAAGATACAAAGACTCGCGCAGGTGTTAAGTATAAAGTTAAGCTTCCTGCAGAAAAGAATAAGGATGATCGTCTTGTTCCTTATATAGATAAGGAAGTTATTATGGGTATTCGTCCTGAACATGTTCACAATGAAGAGGATCTTCTTGCTATCCATACTGACGGTGTTATTGAGGCTGATGTTGAAGTTACTGAACTTATGGGTGCTGAAACATATCTTTATATGAACTGTGAAGGTCAGGCAATCAACGCACGCGTTGCTCCTACTAATACAGCACGCCCGGGCGATAAGATTAAGATTGCACTTGAACCCTCAAAAATCCATTTATTTGATAAGGATACTGAAATTACTATCTGTAATTAAAGTAGTCTTAATCTGCACTGCAAAAGCGGTGCAGATTTTTTATATTATTAAAAACAACATATTTTGAAAGCAAATCAAGACTTTTTTTGTAATTTTGCAAAAAAAGTCTTGATTTTTTCTTTAGGTGGTACTATAATACAATTAAGTGGTGAAAAGTGTATTAAAATACCATATAAGTGTATTAAAGTGGTGAAAGCGAGGTGGCAATTATGCTTTATGGTGGATATGACCATACAATTGATAAAAAAGGCAGAATTGCCATACCTGCAAAACTGCGTGATGCATTTGGAGAGTCTTTTATGATTTGCCGTGGTATTTACGGTAAAAACTGTATTTGCGTTTATCCAACCGAAGAGTGGGACAAGCTGGTTGAAAAAATCGGCAATTTACCCTCGGCTAAATCAAGTGTTGTCAAGCGTTACCTTTATGAAGGTGCGTTTGAGGTAGAGTTTGATTCTCAGGGCAGAATACTTATTCCCGCATCTTTGCGTGAGTTTGCTTCGCTTGAAACCGAAGCACATATAATCGG
>JBJFGD010000234.1:0-2161 GCA_051892355.1 Acutalibacteraceae bacterium
CATTAGTTTTTCCCTTGTAAGAAGTCCTGTTCTTACACCGCAGATTGCACAATTAATATTATTTTTCTTTAAATTAAACATTTAACCCCCACCTTTATTTATATTGATAGTAGATATTCTACAAACAAATTATACAACTATAATTGCAATTTGTCAATTCGTTTAAACTACAGTTGATTATATTTTTGCGAATTTACTGTATAATTTAAATGTAAAGACTAAATGGAGGTTAGATATGAAAAATGATGATTTTCTTATAAAAATGGGCTCAAGAATAGCTGAACAAAGAAAATTACAAAAAATGACACAAGAACAGTTGGCAGACAAAATGGATGTTTCTTTGCAATCGGTTTCATCATTTGAACTTGGTAAAAAGTCTATATCCTCTACAAATTTAGCAAAATTATGTGATTGCCTGAATGTGACTTCTGATTATATTTTGTATGGCAGGCGTGACGAAAAACAAATATCTTCAATTGTTTCAGCAATATCAAAACTTGGCAAAGAAGAATTCAACATAGTTAAATCATTAGTTGAATATTTTGATAATAAGGCAAAATAACACAGCAATTTGAAATTGCTGTGTTATTTTATAACATAAATCAAAAAAGTAATAGTAAAGATTTTCTAACTTGCTGTAACTCTTTGTTTATGATATACTAATCAAAAACACAAAAGGAGTATTTATGCATAAAATCTTATTTGTTTGTCACGGCAATATCTGCCGCAGCCCACTCGCCGAGTTTTTAATGAAAGATTTAGTTAAAAAACAAGGTCTTGAAAATGACTTTTACATTGAGTCAGCCGCTACTTCTAATGAAGAAATAGGAAATGGTATTTACCCGCCTGTAAAGCGCATTTTAAATGACAGGGGTATTAACTGCGCCAATAAGCGCGCCCGCCGTATGACTTGTGCCGATTATGATAACTTTGATTATATAATTTGTATGGACAGCTATAATTTGCGCAATATGAATTATATTGCAAGTGATACCAAAGGTAAGTATTCACGGTTGCTTGATTTTACCCAAAACCCACACGATGTTGCCGACCCTTGGTATTCACGCGATTTTGCTACAACCGAGCGCGAGATAGAGCAGGGGTGTAACGCGCTGCTGCAATATATACTTAACAATTTAAAGTAAAACGGTGCAGTTTAAAATCTGCACCGTTTTTGTTATTCTTAATCTTTTTCAAAGCCTACAATTAGTCCGCCTTTTTCGGCATAAAAACTGCAAAGTCCGCCGCAGTTATAAATTTCAATATCTATATTACCAAACTCTTTTATCAGCGCTCTGCTTAATTGGCTTGCAAGTTCTATATTAAGACAGTGCGAAATTCGCACCTTGCCGCCCCAAAAGCCCTCTTCGCGCATTCGGTCTATAATAGCGCACAATGCCTTTGTTGTGCCTCGACATTTATCAAGCGGCTGCAGGTCGCCTTTTTCACTTGCTTTGCCGACAACGCGAATGCCCAATAGCCCTGCTGCCTTTGCGGCAAGGTGACTTACTCTGCCGTTGGCTGCAAGATTTTTCATAGACTCTAACATAAAAATCAGCCCTGTTTTAGACTGATATGCGGTTATCTCATCACATATATCTTCAAACGGTTTATCTTGTGAAATAAGCTCTGATAATTTTTCTATAATAAGCTTCATTTCAGGCCCCGTTGAAAGTGAATTTATTACAAACACCTTTCGGTCGGGGTATTGCTCTTCATATAACTGTTTAGCAACGCACGCGGCATTATAACAGCCCGATATTGTCGCCGAAATAGTTACGCAAAAAATTCGCTCGGCATCGCCAAAGGCGGTAAGCCACTCATCAGTATTGGGGCATGATGTAGAAGATCTGCCTTTATGCTTTAAAAGTTCATCTACCATAGCGGCAACATCAAGTGTATTATTATCAACATATTCTTTTTGCTCGGTCATTATCTTTAGCGGTGTTACGGCAAAGGGTATTTTGTTAAAGTTTAGCATATCCGATGATGAATCGGTAACAATTTTATATTTTAACATAAGAGCCTCCTTTAAAAAACGATATGCCAATTATATATGGCGCTGCAAAAATAGGCAATCTATAGTCGTGTTTAGCATCTCTATCGATAAAAAGCCACACTCTACCGACAATAGAACAGCATAAATAGTTATGATTTTACG
>JBJFGD010000235.1:0-2149 GCA_051892355.1 Acutalibacteraceae bacterium
AGAACACCGCACTCGAAATCAAAAAGTTCATTACCTGAACTTTGCCGTAATTAAATACGCAAGTGCCCCATTCTTTGTGCTCGCCGCGCCGAGGATCGGCATATTCATAACAAGGTGTGCCGTCAAAACGGTAAAGACCAAAGCCGTCTTTCGGAAAATGGGCAGGTACCCAGTCAAGTATTACACCTATGCCTGCATTGTGCATTATATCAACAAATTTTTTAAAATCGGCAGGTGTTCCGTACCGAGAGGTCGGCGCAAAATAGCCCGTAACCTGATACCCCCATGAGCCTTCAAACGGATACTCGGTAAGCGGCATAAGCTCTATGTGTGTATAACCCATTTTTTTAACATATTTTGAAATTTCTTTAGCGGCAGTAACATAGTCATATGTATTGCCATCTTCAAAACGCTGCCAAGAGCCTAAATGCACCTCATATATATTTACAGGTCTTTCTAAAATATTTATGTTTTGTCGGCCTTGCACCCATTCGCCGTCACCCCAAATGTAACCGTCATCTGCATAAATTTTTGATGCATTTGCAGGTGCGGTTTCAAAGTGCCGTGCGTATGGGTCACTTTTCAAAACAACCTTTCCATCAGGGCCGGTTATAGCATATTTATAAGTCGCAAAGTTTTGAAGACCATTAATTTTTCCCTCCCACACGCCGTCAGATATAGGCACCATTGGGTTATCGGCGGCAGACCAATTGTTAAAGTCGCCAACTACACTTACCGCAGAAGCGTTTGGTGCCCACACACGAAATGTGGCAACATCATCATTTAAAAATGAGCCCAAATATTCATAAGCATCATTTAGTACAGATGTATTAAAACTGTTATTAAAATCCCGCATTTTGTATTCCTTTCTTTTATATTCTAAAAAATATAATTTTACAACTTTATTATAACTAATAGAACCTCATTTTTCAATAGTTTTTGTTAAAAAACAGAAAATAAATTTACAGAATTTTTATTTTTTTGTATATTTTATACAAAAAAATTTGAAATTTATACACAAAACACTGTTTTAGCTGTATTTTTTTGTTTTTTCGCGCAATGAAAGCGGCAGTTCGGTATTGACTAACACCGTTTCAGAACCTATTACTTTTATGTCATTCCAAGGAATTGTTATATCTTCTTCACGGCCAAGCAGGCCAAAAAATCGAAGCCTGCCAAAAATAATTATTGATGTAAGATTGCCGCTTAAAGTATCTATTTCAACATCAGATATAAAGCCTAAAACACAACCGTCTTTTACGCAGACCACCTGTTTGTTTTTTAAATCATCAATTCTGCACAGCATTAAAATCACTCCTCATAATTTATATGCAAATATTGTTGGCTTAATGCCTTGTCTTTAAGTTAGAAAACTCTTGACTAAAACGGCGGCAATTGATATAATTATAAAACACAATTTATTTTTGCTGAAGTGGCGCAGTTGGTAGCGCAATTGATTCGTAATCAATAGGCCGTGGGTTCAAATCCCATCTTCAGCTCCAAAAATAAAAAGGACTGTGAAGGTCAGTAATCTTAAAGATTGCTGTTTCTTCATGTCCTTTTTATTTATAACTAACTTTTGAAATTGTTTTCAAATTGAATAAAAATATATACCGAATAAAGTGTTAAAAATACACCACACTTAACTAAAAGTTTAATGTTAATATCAGCATATTATTTTTCAAATAAGCTTCTATTTTACCACCCATTTGTTCTGTCAAATGCTTTGCAATTGATAAACCAATGCCTGTTGACTTTCTTCCATTTGACACAGTATAAAATCTATCAAACAGCTTGCTTACCTGCACCTCATCAAGATTTACTGCCGTGTTTTTTATTTCAATAGTACCATCCTCTTTTAATGATACAAATAAATCGCCGTTAGAATATTTCGCTGCGTTTGAAATAATGTTATTCAAGATTCTTGAAAGCGCATTTTTGTCCAACATTTTTTCTTCGGCGTTTGCAAGTGAAATCTCTGGTGTTATTGAATTTTCAACAAGCAAGGTATAGTTTGCCGCCAGCACATTTTCAAGCTCTGTTTTAAGATTTACAGTTTCATGCTTAAGCTCGTTTTGAGATAGTATAACAGAGTATCTAAACAGTTCTTCGCACATGTTCTGCATGGCTTTTGAGCGTTCGAAAATTA
>JBJFGD010000236.1:0-4684 GCA_051892355.1 Acutalibacteraceae bacterium
CCTTCATATTTATTCCTTTTTATTCCATACATCAGTATCAAGTATAATAGTAACAGGACCGTCATTTGTGAGCGTAACCTGCATATCTGCCCCAAACCTACCAGTTTGTACGCTTTTAACACCGTAATTTTTTAAAGCTTCACAGTACATACAGTAAAACTTTTCAGCCAAAACGGGTTCCATTGCTTTTATAAATGACGGGCGATTGCCCTTTTTGGTGTCAGCCGCCAGAGTAAACTGCGAAATGCATAATACCTCGCCGTTTAAATCGAGTATAGATTTATTCATCTTACCGTTTTCATCTTCAAATATGCGTAAATTCACCGTCTTGCGAGCAAGCAAGTCAATATCCTGTTCTGTGTCGCCTTCTACAGCACAAAACAGTATCATATATCCTATATCGCACCTGCCGCAAACAGCACCGTCAATGTTGACTGATGCACTTTTTACTCTTTGAATAACCGCACGCATACTACTGCACCACTCTTTCTACACTGAACACACCTGAAATTTTTCCCATTCGGGCGATAATGCTGCGAAGATGTTCTACGCTTTCAGCGCTTATGGTAAGCATAGCAACACAGTTTCCGCCCTTTAACTGCTTTGCGTTAATAGCGTGAACCGCCAAACGCATATTGTAAGCGGTATTTAAAATATCGGTTACAATACCCTCGCGGTCAAGTGCAGATATTTGCAAAGTCGAAGTAAAGTTTTCTTTTTGAGTATTGCTCCAATGGGCGCTTATCCAACGATCGGGCTCGGCGCATTTTTCAATGTCTCGCGGTACATTGCTGCAATCGCATTTATGAATTGAAACACCGTGACCGCGGGTTATAAAGCCGATAATATCGTCACCGGGAAGCGGCGCGCAGCATTTTGAAAGCTTTATAAGGCAGTTGTCAATACCGTCAACAATAACACCTTCAGATGAAACCTGTCTTTTAGGTGTAATACTTGAGACCTCTGCCGCTTTGGCGGCATTTGCGCGTTTATTATAATCTTCTCTAATACGGGGAAGAATTTTTGAAATCAACAAACCGCCGTAACCGATTGCTGCATACAACTCATCAGCATCAGCGAAGTGCATTCGTTTAGCAAGATCATCAATAAATTCATTTGCTTCTTTTTCATTGAATACAATATTGTTACGCCGTAGTTCGCGCTCAAGATCTGATTTGCCCTGTTCAATATTTTCTGCCCTTTTCTCACGCTTAAACCAAGAGCGTATTTTGGCTTTTGCAGAGTTTGTAACCGCAATATTCATCCAATCGCGGCTTGGTCCGTGACCCGCCTGATTGGTGGTGAGTATTTCGATTACCTCGCCCGTTTTTATTTCGTGATTTATAGGTACAATTTTGCCGTTAGCTTTAGCGCCAATCATCTTTATACCCACAGCCGAGTGAATGGCAAAAGCAAAGTCCACTACGGTAGAACCTACAGGAAGATTTATAACATCGCCGCGCGGTGTTACGGCAAATACATCTTCTTGGCTTAGATCAACCTTAATAGTTCGCATAATTTCGGAAGCATCGCCCGAAACATCTGAAGTTTCAAGCACCTGCCTTATCCACGCAAGGCGATCTTCCATATACTTATCGGTACCTGTTATACCCTCTTTATATTTCCAGTGTGCCGCTATGCCGAATTCAGCAGTGTGGTGCATTTCAAAAGTACGAATTTGAATTTCAAAAGGTATACCCTCACGGCTTATAACAGTGGTATGAAGCGACTGATACATATTAGGCTTTGGGGTAGATATATAGTCTTTAAACCTATTTGGAATAGGTCTGAACATATCGTGCATTATACCAAGTATATTATAACAGTCAGCAACCGTATCGGTTATTATACGAATAGCATAAACATCATAGATTTCATCAAAATCTTTTGACTGAAGATACATTTTGCGATAAATGCCATGTATAGATTTGATGCGCGCTTGAAAAGACATTTTAACATTGGGCATATCTTTTGTAAGACGCGTTTCTATGCGTTCTTTAATATCTTCAAGTATCTGTTCACGCTGATGCTTTCTAACCTTTAAAAGCTGCTCAATTTCGTTATATGCGACAGGGTCAAGATGTTTTATAGAAAGGTCTTCAAGTTCTTCTTTTACAGGCCTAATACCAAGTCTGTGAGCAATAGGCGCGTAAATTTCAAGTGTTTCAAGTGATTTATCGCGCTGCTTTTGCTCGGCCATAGCATCAATAGTACGCATATTGTGAAGGCGGTCGGCAAGTTTTATGATTATAACTCGTATATCCTTACCCATAGCAATAAGCATTTTACGCAAACTTTCTGCCTGTTGCTGTTCTTTTGAAGAAATAGAAATTCTGCCTATTTTTGTAACACCGTCTACAAGTAATGCTACTTCTTCGCCAAAAAGCTTTTTTATTTCCTCGATTGTAACATCGGTATCCTCTACAACATCGTGTAAAAGCGAAGCGGCAATAGACTGGCTGTCCATACCCAAAGTTACAATGATTTTTGCCACATTAAACGGGTGAATATAGTATTCTTCACTTGTTAGGCGCTTTTGACCCATATGATGCTCTACACAAAATTCAAATGCTTTTTTTATAAGCGGAATATCATAATTGCCGCCCTGTGCCTTCATACAGGCAAGTAGGTCTTCATAATCTCTTAAAGCATCTTCATTCATCTTTATTCACCCTTTCATAAATTAATTTATAAGTTTTCGAATTTAATAAATCGGTTTTTTCATTTACATTCATCGCCGTTAAAACACCGTCTTTTTCATAAATCAAACCCAGTTCGCAAAGTGTTTTAACCGATATCTGCGTTTGGGCAAAATTTAAGCCCGTATTTAAATATTTTAAACGCTCAATTTTTACAGGTGCATTATTTATCAGTTTATATATACTTCCAACCTGAGATCTGTCAGGAAAAATTGCATCATAATCGACATCTTTTTTTGACATGAAGTCATCATACTGATTTTTGCTTTTAAAGAATGTGTCGTCGTCACTGCTGCTCATTCTTAAAGCCTTTATCTGTACAGATAGCGTATATTGCCCCTGAAATAAATTAGTGTCAAGCGTTACTGCCAAATCAAGTGTATCGCCTACACAAAAGCAAAACTGTTCAGGTGTAACACCGAAAAGTAAACTTTGAAAAACATTGCCGCCTTTATTGCATAACAGTTTTAAATGCTTATTATTACCTATGGGTATTATTTTTTGAAGTGTTACGCCGAATATACCGAAAACAGGTGTGGGATTACCCTGACCGAAAGGCTCAAGCGTTTTTATTGCAAAAGCCATATCAATGTTCATACCTGCAGGATTTATGCGGCAATCAAGTTTTAGTTGAGGTATAGCACACGGCATAGCAGATGCGTACTCATTTATTTTTTCTCTAAAAGAAGATATATTCTCTTTAAGCACGCTTACACCTGCCGCGAGTTCGTGACCGCCGTATTTATATAAAACATCGGAACAGGCACTTAAAGCATTATACAAATGAAAACCGGAAAAGCTGCGTCCTGAACCGTGTGCAATTTCGTTATCGTTAGAGAGCACAATAGTAGGCTTGCCGTATCGTTCACAAATGCGCGAAGCGGCTATTCCCAAAACACCTAAATGCCAATTTTGACCGCATACCACTATAACACGGTTATAGTGATAACCGTTTTCTTCTATTATTTTTACAGCAGATGTATATATATCTTTTTCTGTTTTTTGGCGCAGAGCATTATCATCATCAATCGGACCCGCAATTTTAAGCGCATCAAGCATATTGCCGCAAGTCAGTAAATTGAATGCCCTAAACGCACTGCCCATTCTGCCTGCAGCATTTATACGCGGTACAATACCAAACGATATTTTGCCAGCCGTAATATCAGCACGGTCAATACCTGCTATATTAAGTATAGCGGCGATACCGACACTTGGTGAATTTTTTATTTTGTTTATACCCATTTTTACTATTGAACGATTTTCATTTACAAGCGGCATAACATCGCCTATAACCGCCACCGCCAATATATCGGCGTAACGAGGCAGCATTTGTTCGGGCTCTTTGTCATCAAGAACACATACAAGTTTAAATGCAACCTCTGCGCCGCATATATCTTTAAAGGTTGACGGGCAATGCTTTAGGTGAGGATCTACCACAGCAACGGCAGACGGCAACTGTTCGGGCGGAATATGGTGGTCGGTAACAATTGTTGCAATACCTAAAGATTTGGCATATGCAATTTCTTGAGCACAGGCTATACCGTTATCTACCGTTATAATAAGTTCTATGCCCTCGTCTTTTAATTTGTCAATGGCAGATTTATTCATACCGTAACCTTCATCAATGCGGTCAGGAATATACGGCACTGCCTTGGCACCCCTACTGTTTAAATAATCATAAAGAATAGCGGTAGACACAACACCGTCGCAGTCATAATCACCGAAAATAGCTATTTTAATATTTTGAGAAATAGCATTATTTATATAATCAGCGGCAATTTTTATGTCTGCAAGCTCTAATGGGTCGCAGAGTATCGGCTCATCAGAAAGCATTAACTCAAGCTCGCCGGCATCATCAATTCCTCTGACATTTGCAATAAGGGCAACAAAAGGGTCTATATCACACTCTTGGGCCAATAATTTAGCCTTTTCACGGTCGGGACTACCTACAACCCACTTTTTTGCAGACATAATTTCACCACCTT
>JBJFGD010000236.1:4784-8657 GCA_051892355.1 Acutalibacteraceae bacterium
GGCTCGGTTACATTCCACACGCGGCGGGCAAACTGCGCAAATCGCGAAATATTGTATTTATAAACATATTTTGCCCACGCGGGAAATAATACCGCAAGTCCTGCACCGTGCGCAATATTATCATATTCACCGCTTAAAGCGTGTTCTAATTGATGCACAGGCAACGCATTAATTCTGCCGCAGCCTGTAAGATTATTATGTGAAAGACTTGAAGCCCACATAATATTAGCGCGTGCCTCGTAATCGGTTGGATGTTTCATAACAACTTTAGCAGAGTTTATTACAGCCCGCAAAATACTTTCGGCAATTTGGTCGGTAAGATCTGTAGGCTCGCAAGGTGTAAAATAGCGTTCTATAGTGTGTGCCATTATATCAGATATACCGCAGGCAGTCTGATAAGGATTTACGGTATATGTAAGCTGAGGATTACAAATTGCAAACAGAGGTCTTATTAATTCGCTTGTAAAACCTCGTTTCATATTGATTGACAAATCGGTTACAACAGCAGAGGCGCTCATTTCGCTGCCTGCTGCCGCAATTGTAAGCACGCAGCCTACAGGTAATGCAGATTGCGGTTTTTCTTTACCGATTACAAAGTCCCAAATATCACAATCTGACACAGCGCCCAATGCGGTATATTTAGCAGCATCTATAACACTTCCGCCGCCGACAGCAAGTATTAGCTCTACCTGCGTTTCTTTTGCGCGGCATACAGCATTGCGTATAAATTCAATTTTAGGGTTAGGCTCTACACCGCCCATCTCTACAACCTCTATGTTTTGTTTTTTGAGCGATGACATAATCTCATCATAAAGCCCTGTTTTTTTAATATTACCTTTTCCGTATTGCAACATTATTTTTTTGTATCCGTAGCGTGAAATTATTTCACCCACTTCATGCTGCCTGCCTTTACCGAAAAAGACCTTTGTTGGTGTGTAAAATTCAAAATCGAGCATTATAAATTTCCTTTCGTTATCGGTTATGTAGAGAAAATCACGCCCAAGTATTCCTTGAGCGTGATAAACAAACTTAATTATTCAGCAGTTTCTTCTGCGGGTGTTTCAGCAACTTCTTCTGCAGGAGCTTCTATAACTTCCTCTACAGGAGCCTCTACAATTTCATCTGCAGTTGTTTCGACAACTTCTTCTGTGGGAACTTCTACAGTTTCCTCTGCGGGTTCATCATCAAGAAGAACACGGATAGAAAGGCTAACGCGTTTCTTTTCAAGGTCAATAGCTGTAATCTTTGCTTCAACCTCTTGACCGATAGAAAGCTCATCCTGCGGTTTTGCAACATGCTTATTAGCAATCTGCGAAATGTGAATAAGACCGTCAACACCGGGAATAATTCTTGCAAAAGCACCGTATGTAGTCATACTTACAATCTTAACAGTTACAACATCGTCAACATTGTAATTGTTCTGGAAAATTGCCCAAGGATTGTCCTCTGCTTTTTTGTAGCCTAAAGAAATCTTTTTCTTTTCAGTATCAAGTGCCTTAACATAAACCTCAATCTGATCGCCTACAGCAACAACTTCTGACGGGTTCTTAATACGAGTCCAAGAAAGTTCAGAAATGTGAACCATTCCGTCAACACCGCCGATGTCAACAAATGCACCGTAGCTTGTGATAGACTTAACAGTACCTGTTATACGATCGCCTACAGCAATAGAAGCCCACACTTTTTCTTCAGCCTCTTTGCGTGCTTCGCGAAGAACACTGCGAATAGAACCAACTGCTCTGCGTCCGCGACCGATTTCAATAATTCTGAAATCAACTTCTTTACCCTTTAAATCCTCAAGAGGATCATTTCTTGAAGCGGTAGCTTGAGAAGCGGGAATGAATACGCGAACATTGTTGGAATAAACTACAACGCCGCCCTTTATTACATCGCGAACAACGCCGTGAAGCACTTCGCCCGAATCTTTTGCGGCAACTATATTGTCCCAACCGGCAATAGCATCGTAACGACGCTTTGAAAGCATTGCGGTTCCTTCCTGATCATTGATCTTCATAATGATAAGATTCAACTTATCATCTACCTTTACTTCGCTTAACAGATCAACAGGCTCTGAAGAATACTCATCAGCGGTAACATAACCTGTTACACCTCTGCCTATATCTACAGTGATTTCAGATGCATTTACTGCTACTACAGTACCGCATACTTTCTGATCGCCTGTAAGGCTGCTGAGCGAAGCCTCAAATGCTTCCTCATCTGTCATTTCCTCGAAGCTTTTTTGAACAGTTTCATTTCCCTCCATCTGTTCATCAACCGGTTGTAAAATTTCCGACATGGTTTTAATAACCTCCTTTATAATACCTGCAGGTGTAGATGCACCCGCAACCACCCCGACTTTACTCTCTTTGTTAAACCAATCGGCAGATAATTCAGCTGCGGTTTCTATCAAATGAGTATTCTGACAAAGAGATGCGCACACTTGAAATAATTTTGCCGTGTTCGAACTATGCCTGCCGCCGATTACAACCATAACATCATTAACGGCTGCCAGTTCGCGCGCCTCGCTTTGACGGGTCGAAGTAGCATTACATATTGTATCAAATATTTTTGCATTTGTACATACTTTTTTTAAAAAAATTTGCGCAAAATCCCATTTTTTTGCATTAAAAGTGGTCTGCGAGACCACAGAAATTGGTTTTTCTTTAAGTTCGGGGTGAATTTTTATAAGATTTTCAAGTTGTTCTGCCGAATCAAAAACATAATAATCAGAAACGCAGTGACCGATTATTCCTATAACCTCGTGGTGATTTTCATCGCCTGCGATAAGAATTGTGTCACCGTTTGCTGACTGCTTTTCTACTATTTTATGTATCTTTGCTACAAAGGGGCAGGTGGCATCGCACACCTTTACCCCCGTTTTTTCTGCCTCATTATATACGCCTTTGCCAACACCGTGTGAACGAATAACAAGCGTTTCGTGCAAATTTGCTTCATTTGGTGAATTGACCACACGCACACCCTTATTTGCTAATTCTTCTACCATTTGGCTGTTGTGAATTATAGGGCCCAAAGTGCAAACCTTTTCACCGTTATCTACCAAATCGTATACCATTTGTACTGCGCGGTTTACCCCAAAACAAAACCCGGCTGTTTTTGCAAGTGTAATTTTCAAAACAAATTAGCCTAACCTTTCTTTAATAATTGTAAGAAGCTTATTAATTGACTCTTCAAGGGTGTTACCTGTAGTATCAAATATAATTGAATCTTCAGCAGGTTTCAACGGTGCTATATCACGGTGAGAATCATTATAATCACGGGTTTCGATATCTTTATAAATATCATCGTAATTTACATCCATTCCCTTTTCTTTAAGTTCACGGTAACGGCGGTCAGCCCGTTCAGAAACCGAAGCGGTTACAAAAAACTTAAGCGTAGCGTCAGGCAGCACAACAGTACCTATATCTCGGCCGTCCATAATCACATTGTTTTCGCGTGCAAGTTTGCGCTGCATTTCAAGCAAAAATGCACGAACAGGCGGTTTTGCCGATACGGCAGATGCCATCATAGAAGCTGACGGTGTTCTGATTTCATCAGACACATCTTCACCGTTTAAAAATACATGCTGTGTGCCGTCGATAAACTTAATATTTACTTCTATTGTTTTAAGCACCGATTCAATATCACATTCAAGCTCGGTATTGTAACCGTCACGCAAAAATTTAAGACCCACAGTACGGTAAAGCGCGCCTGTGTCTACATAAATAAAGCCCAGTTGCTTTGCTGCGCCCTTTGCTACTGTGCTTTTGCCTGCCCCTGCAGGACCGTCTAATGCAATTGAAATCATTTTTTAAAACTCCTCTTTATATTTTGCCGCGCTCTCACCTGCAAGTACGCCTGTAGAAAACGCTATTT
>JBJFGD010000237.1:0-2135 GCA_051892355.1 Acutalibacteraceae bacterium
CACCGTATTATAGGGTAGATGAAATATAACTATGAGAAATATCGGATTTAAAATTGTATATTTGCTTACGGCTGTTATTATGGTGATTGAACTTATTTTTTCGGTAAAAGGAAGTCTTTTTACCGATATATCAAAATTGCCGCAAGGAACACTGCTATATTCTTCTGAATCACCGTCGGGCGACAAAAATTTGAACATTTATGTTGTTGAAAACAATTTAGGCGTTGCCGTAAGGGGCGAAATTCAAACCCAAAGCGACACATATAATATATTTTGGCAAACCGATGCCGATTTTCAAAACGCATATTGGATTGACGAAAACGATGTTGTTATAAATGATATTCCGCTCAATTCAAGTGATACCTTCGGTTACGACTGCAGGCGCGGATACTCTCTGTTTGACGAAGGCTCGCTGGCAGACAATGTTATAAGACCCGAAAGTTAGATGCTTTTATGAAGAAAAATGATATAATTGAAATTACTGTTACCGATGTATCGGTAGACGGCAGCGGAATAGGTAAATATAACGGTATGGCGGTGTTTACTCCCCTTACAGCCATAGGTGATGTAATTCGCGCTAAAGTTTTAAAGGTTAAAAAAAATTATGCCTTTGCAAAATGCGAAGAAATAATATACCCGTCTAAACATCGCATAAATACCGATTGCGGTGTTTTTGCGCGCTGCGGCGGCTGTGCGTTTAGACATATAAGCTATAACGCAGAATGCAGCATAAAGCAAAGCCGCGTAATGCAGACTATGCAACGCATAGGCAAAACCGACCTTACGCCGCAGCCTGTTATATTCGGTGAAAACAGCGACAGATACCGCAACAAGGCGCTGTACCCCGTGTCAAAAAACGGCGAGTTAGGGTTTTACTCACACCATTCGCATAGGGTGATACCTTGCGGCGACTGCTTGCTTCACCCCGATTTGTTCTATAAAGCAGGTAATATATTTACCGCATTTGTGCAAAAATATAATATTTCGGTTTATGATGAAAACTCAAATAAAGGCTTGTTGCGCCATTTTTATTTGCGGTACGGCGCAAAAACCGGCGAACTTATGGCGGGTATTGTTATAAACGGAAATAGTTTGCCGCACAAAGATGAGCTTATCGACCGTCTTAAATCAGCGTTAGGCGAAAATCTAAAAAGTGTAATTTTAAATATAAACACCAAAAACACAAATGTGGTTTTGGGTGATAAAAATATAGTTTTATATGGCAGAGAATACATATATGATGTTATTTGCGGTGTAAAGGTGCGTATTTCACCACATTCTTTTTATCAAGTAAACCGCAATATGGCAGAAAAACTTTATCAAAAAGCAGCCGAGTATGCCAAGCCGAAGGGTAAAAATATACTTGACCTTTATTGCGGCGCAGGCACAATAGGGCTTTCTATGGCGAAAGAAGCCAAAAGCATTATAGGTGTCGAAATTGTTGAAGCCGCCGTAGAAGATGCCCAAATCAATGCCGCCGAGAACCAAATTACAAATGCACGCTTTATATGCGGCGATGCGGCTGTTGCGGCAAAGCAGTTAAAGCAAGAAAATATAACCGCCGATGTGGTAATTCTTGACCCGCCCCGAAAAGGCTGCTCGGAAGATTTGCTTAAAACGGTGGCGACAGATTTTGCGCCCGAAAGAATAGTTTATGTGTCTTGCGATGTCGCAACCTTGGCGCGTGATACCGCAATATTAGAAACTTTGGGTTATAAATTGCAGGAATACACCCCCGTAGATATGTTTCCAAGAACGGCACATGTTGAGACGGTTTGCTTGCTATCAAAAAAACCTTGATTTTATGCAGGTTAGTTGACTTTTTTGAAGAATATGCACCTGTGTTTTAGCAGGAAGAAAAATATATAGAAAATAGAAATTTAAGAGGGGTGCAAAAGTAGAGTAAATCCATAACGATTCAAATGGAGCAAAGTATCATGAGAATGTAATATCTGACATAGATGAGTGAATTAATCAATACGCCGTCAAAATAAAAAATGTGAGGTAAATAACATGAACAGAATTCTTGTGGAAACACACAAAAAACAAAATATTAATTATTTGCGCGTACGTGATTATTTTTTTAATAAAGCAAGAAAATTGAACACCTTAAAAATATTTCTGTTAGTGTTGCC
>JBJFGD010000238.1:0-2119 GCA_051892355.1 Acutalibacteraceae bacterium
TACTTGTAACACTATCTGGTATAGTAATAGATGTCAAACTGCTGCAATCTTCAAAGGCAAAACTGCCTATGCTTGTAACACTGTTAGGTATGGTGATAGATGTCAAACTGCTGCAACCGCTAAATGCACTATCTCCAATTTGCGTTACGGGGCAACCCTCAATTACCAACGGAATAACTACAACATTGTCTGAACCGACATATTTCGTAATAGTAACATTTCCATCAGAGATTATATATTCAAAGCAAGATGCATCTATTACATAGTTTTCAACCGTTCCACAGGTTGTACATGTGCGTACCATATTTCCGTTTGAATCCATTTGCCAATCGCCAAAGCTATGACCGGTAGCCGGAATTACCTTCCAAGCATCGAAATCAGTAGTGATAAGTGATTCATCTGCTTCGGTTTCAAACTTAAAGTCGCAAATTGTGCAATCGACATAAGCTTTTACACCGGCTTCTGTGCAAGTAGGAGAAATTTCTGCTACAGGTACTTTGTTGTGTGAGCATATAGCGCCACATGCACATTGGCCGTTATGCCAATCGTGAGGTGCATCATCAATTTGAATTTTACACTTATCGCATAATCCACTGTGAGTATCACCGTTATTTACAAAGTCAATGCCGCTGCAATTTTCAAAGTCATATTTTACACCGCAGGTTGCACAAACTTTAGCGTGTTGTCCGACTATTGTATTATTCCAAATAATATTACCTTTAGTGTCTACTACTGCGGTATGACCAAAAGCAGGAATTACCTTCCAAGCATCAAGGTTTGCAATAGGCGTTATGCCTGCCGCATCTTCAAATGCTTCACCGCAAACTGTGCAGGCGTAATAATCTTTTACGCCGTATTCTGTGCAAGTAGCAGCCCTGCCTGAATTCAGCACAAGATTATGACCTGTAGCCGGTATCACCTGATATGAATCTCCGTAATAACATTCAACCGACTCTATTTCAAAACCGTAAGCTGTCATGGAGCTGTCGGTTGTCATTTGTATTGTAAATGATGATGAATTTACAGTAACAACAACATCAGATAATGAACCGGTGTATGTACCTACAAGCTTTGAGCTATCAACAGAATTACCCTCATAAATATATAGTTTGTCACAATTGTTTTCCAAAAATGAAGTTGAAGTAAAGCGTATTACAAGCTTGATGGCTCCCGTCATTGTAACGGTTTCAAACATTTTGTTCATGTTATTTTTATAGTCTGAACCGGTGCATTTTGGTAAGCCCTCGCCCGAAATAATGTTGTAAGCTAATGCACCGCAAACCGAACAAACTTTTGATTTTATACCGTCTATCGTGCAGGTTGGCTCTTGTAAGACAACCCATTCGCCGTTAAAGTTGTGAACCGTAGACGGTATAATTTTGGTTTGTTCTGCGCCGCAAACCGAACATACTCGGTATTTCTCACCTGCTACTGTGCATGTAGGCTCGGTACGAACAACCCATTCGCCAAATTTGCAAATATGCACATTATAATGAATTGTAGCGTTTAACAAATCTTCATTACTACTACCTATAACAATTGAATTCCATTGATCCTCTGTTCCACCGTAATATACATCAGTAAGGCTGCTGCAATCTCCAAACGCATACCATTCTATTCTTTTAACACTGTCGGGTATGGTGACAGAGGTCAAACTGCTGCAACCTTCAAATGCAAACCAGTCTATACTTGTAACGCTATCGGGTATGGTGATAGATGTCAAACTGCTGCAATTACTAAATGCACTATAGCCTATACTTGTAATACCGTTGGATACTGTAACAGATGTCAAACTGCTGCAACCTCTAAACGCACCTTCGCCTATACTTGTAACACTGTCGGGTATGGTAATAGATGCCAAACTGCTGCAATGATAAAATGTATAGTCGCCTATGCTTGTAACACTGTCGGGTATGGTGACAGATGTCAAACTGCTGCAACCATCAAATGCATATCTGCCTATACTTGTAACACTGTCGGGTATGATGACAGATGTCAAACTGCCGCAATATGTAAATGCATAGTCCGCTATAGTTTTTATGCCTGAGGGGATTATATATTCACCGCTTAAACTGTCTTTAGCCTTAATTAAATGATTATCTATAAATAAAACATCATT
>JBJFGD010000239.1:0-8549 GCA_051892355.1 Acutalibacteraceae bacterium
AACATTTGCACTATATAATAAATAAGCCCATAAATTACGCTTGCAATTGTGCCGTACATTATTACAGGGCCTGCAATAGTAAAGATTTTAGCGCCAACACCCAATATCCAGCCCTCGTTTTTAAACTCAATTGCTGGTGATACAACCGAATTTGCAAAGCCTGTAATAGGCACCAATGTGCCGGCACCCGCATGCTTGGCAATTTTATCAAACCAACCTATACCGGTTATAAGTGCCGCTAAAAAAATTATTGATATAGGTACTGCCATTTTAACCGCTTTTTCTGACAATCCCATATTTGTATAAAGTTCATTAAAAAGCTGACCTATAACACAAATGGCACCGCCTACACAGAAAGCCCATATAAAGTCCTTTATCTTGGGTGACGGCGGCGATGCCTTTTTTGTCATTTCACTGTATTTTTGCTTGTCAGGCAACATATACTTCACTTCCCTTTCGGGAATATTGTTACCTTAAGTAATTTTTTTATACGGATTATATTCGTTTAAAAATTCCTGCCACTGCTCTTCGGTCAATGTTTCCCCGTCTTTTTTGCCATACTGTTTATAAAGACCGTCTACCAGCATATTATATAATTTTGTTGTTTTTATATTTGCCATAATAAGCACTGTCATAATCCATAAAGCCAAACAAAAAAGTATTACAGCCGGTACGGCATGGCGCCAATAAAAAGAGAAGTTGATTATACCGGCGGAATTTCTGGTTAAATGAGAATATGCCAAAATCATAAAAGGCTGAACAATTGCATTCGCCGCGCAGCCAATAATTTTTTGCTTACACAAATAAAGTGCAGCCCCTGCTATCATAATAAATGCACCGACACATATTGTGATAAACGCATTTGCAATATAATCAAAATCTACTGCACCAAACTTAAACATAAAACAGGTACTAAATAGAAATAACGCAGTCATAAAAAATGTGTATATCCACACAATATACGAGATTACCGACAGTGTTTTCACAAGTCTGCCGTCTTCGTTTGCATAGCTTATGCCGTATTTATATTTATATTTTTCAACATATTCTAAAATATTTGTATTCTTTTTCATTTTATCACCTAAAAGCATTATACAGTAAACAACTTTACTTGACAAGTGTTTGTTAAAGAATATATAATAATTTTCGGTGATTTATATGGCTAAAATAAATATAGTAATGGTTGAGCCCGAAATACCTCAAAACACAGGTAATGTTGCGCGTACCTGTGCCGCAACGGGTGCAAGGCTGCATCTTGTAGGTCCTATGGGTTTTAAAATTGATGATAAAAAACTTAAACGCGCTGGTCTTGATTATTGGCATTATCTTGACATTACCTTTTATGACAATTTAGAAGATTTTTTTGCTAAAAACAAAGGCGGTAATTTTTATTACTTTACAACTAAGGGCAGGCACACTCATTCAGAGCTTACCTACCCTGACAACTGTTATCTGCTTTTTGGCAAAGAAACCAAGGGCTTACCCGAAGAGCTGTTGCTGAAACACCCCGATGAATGTGCGCGTATACCAATGCAGGGTGAAATACGAAGTTTAAACCTTTCAAATTCGGTAGCAATCGCTGTTTATGAGGTTTTAAGACAGTGGAATTACCCAAGCCTTGAAAATTTTGGTCAACTGCACAATTACAAATGGGAAGATTATACATAAATTTATATTAAATAAATATTGAAAATTTTCAAAAATGTGGTAAAATATATTTGTATAAATTTTAACAATCTCGAAAGGATGTTTTTGAATGAACGCACTTAACAAAAAAACCGTTGACGACATTAATGTTAAAGGTCAAAAGGTTCTTGTTCGTTGTGATTTTAATGTTCCGCTTAAAAACGGCGTTATTACCGACGAAAACAGAATTAACGCAGCACTCCCCACCATTAAAAAGCTTATCGCTGACGGCGGCAAGGTTATACTCTGCTCTCACCTTGGCAAGCCTAAGGGTGAACCCAAGCCCGAACTTTCTTTAGCACCTGTTGCAAAGGCTCTTTCTGAAAAGCTTGGCAAAGAGGTTGTATTTGCTGCTGATGACAATGTTGTTGGCGAAAATGCAAAGGCTGCTGTTGCCGCTATGAAAGACGGCGATGTTGTATTGCTTGAAAACACCCGCTATCGCGCTGAAGAAACCAAAAACGGCGAAGCTTTCTCGGCAGAGCTTGGTTCTTTGGCTGATATATTTGTAAACGACGCATTCGGCACCGCGCACCGCGCACACTGCTCAACCGTTGGTGTTGTATCTTATGTTAAAGAGGCTGTTGCAGGCTACCTTATCGGTAAAGAGCTTAAGTATTTAGGCAACGCTGTTGAAACACCTGTTCGCCCCTTTGTTACAATTTTGGGCGGTGCAAAGGTTGACAGCAAGCTCCCCGTTATTGAAAATCTGCTTACCAAGGCCGACACTCTTATAATCGGCGGCGGTATGGCTTATACCTTCCTTGCTGCTAAAGGTTACGGCGTAGGTACATCACTTATTGATGAAACAAAGATTGACTACTGCCGTGATATGATGGCAAAGGCCGAAGAAAAGGGCGTTAAAATTCTTCTTCCCGTTGACTGCACAATTGCTAAATCATTCCCTGATCCAATTGATGCACCAATTGAAATTGAAGTTGTTGATGCAGACAAGATTCCTGACGATATGATGAGCCTTGACATAGGCACCAAAACTGCCGAACTTTACGCTAACGAAGTTAAGGGCGCAAAAACTGTTGTTTGGAACGGACCTATGGGCGTATTTGAAAACCCAACTTTAGCTGCAGGCACAATGGCAGTAGCTAAAGCTATGGCAGAAACCGATGCTGTCACCGTTATAGGCGGCGGCGACTCTGCAGCGGCTGTTAACATTTTGGGCTTTGGCGACAAAATGACACACATTTCTACAGGCGGCGGCGCAAGCCTTGAATTCCTTGAAGGCAAAGAACTTCCCGGTATTGCAGCACTTAATGATAAATAATTAAAAAACATTTTCGGCGGCTCGGGGTTCCCCTGCCGCCAAATTTTAGGTTAGGAGAATAATAATGAACAAAGCAAAAAGAAAGGCTATTATTGCCGGTAACTGGAAAATGAACAAAACCCCCGCAGAAACAACCGCGTTAATCAATGAAATGAAACCCTTGGTTGCTGATGCTGATTGTGAAGTTGTACTTTGTGTACCTTTTATTGACATTGCCGCTGCTACAGAAGCTACAAAAGGCTCTAACATAAAAATCGGTGCTGAAAATGTGCACTTTAAGGCTTCGGGCGCATATACAGGCGAAATCTCTGCTGAAATGCTTACCGCAGCCGGTGTTGAATATGTAGTAATCGGTCACAGCGAAAGAAGACAGTATTTTGGTGAAACCGACCAGACAGTTAATCTTCGCACACTTGCCGCTGTAAATGCAGGCCTTAAAGCAATTGTTTGCGTTGGTGAAACGCTTGAACAGCGTGAACTTGGTTACACCGAAACATTACTTAAATATCAAACCAAAATGGCTCTTACAAATGTAAGTGCCGAACAGCTTAAAAATATAGTTATCGCTTACGAGCCTGTATGGGCTATCGGTACAGGCGTTACCGCTACTGCTGATCAGGCTGATGAAGGCAACGGCTATGTTCGCGCTGCTATTGCAGAAGTTTACGGTGCAGATATTGCCGAAACCGTTACAATTCAGTACGGCGGCTCTATGAACGCAGGCAACGCTGATGAGCTTGTTGCTAAAGTTAATGTTGACGGCGGTCTTATAGGCGGCGCATCACTTAAAGCACAAGACTTTTCTGTAATTGTTAAGGCTGCAAGCAAATAATTTTCAGGAGAATATATAATGAAAAAACCCGTAGTTTTATGTATAATGGACGGTTTTGGCATTCGCAATGTTAAAGAAGGCAATGCGATTTACACCGCCAATACCCCCAATCTTGACAAATATTTTACTGAATGCCCTTTTACAACTATTGGCGCTTCGGGTCTTGATGTCGGTCTTCCCGACGGTCAAATGGGTAACAGCGAAGTTGGCCACACAAATATCGGTGCAGGTCGCGTTGTTTATCAAATGCTTGTTAAAATAACAAAAGATATTGAAGAAGGCACATTCTTTAATATTGAAGCCCTTAAAGCCGCTATTGAAAACTGCAAAAAGAACGATTCTGCACTTCACCTAATCGGTCTTTTATCTGACGGCGGTGTTCACAGTCACATTGACCACCTTTACGGCCTTTTGCAAATGGCTAAAAAGAACGGTCTTAAAAAAGTATTTGTTCACTGCCTAATGGACGGTCGTGATGTATCTACCACAAGCGGCGTTGGTTTTATTAAAGAGCTGCAAAACAAAATGATTGAGTTAGGTGTGGGCAAAATTGCTACTGTTATGGGCAGATACTACGCTATGGACCGTGACTTCGCTTGGGACAGAGTTGAAAAGGCATATTCCGCTATGGTTTACGGCGAGGGTATTAAGACCAGCGACATTGTTAACACAATAGTTGAATCATATTCAAATGATGTTACTGATGAATTTATTGTACCTACCGTAGTTGATAGTGAAGGTATGATTAAGCCAAACGACAGCGTTGTTTCATTTAACTTCCGCCCGGACAGAGCGCGTCAGTACACAAGAGCATTTGTTGACCCTGCGTTTGACGGTTTTGAAAGAAAGAATGGCTTCTTCCCTCTTCACTATGTTTGTATGACTCAATACGATGAGACAATGCCTAATGTAAGCGTGGCATACCCACCCGAAGAACTTAAAATGACCTTTGGCGAATATCTTGCAAGCAAGAATCTTACCCAGCTTCGTATTGCAGAAACACAGAAATATGCGCATGTAACATTCTTCTTTAACGGCGGTGAAGAAAAAACATTTAAGGGTGAAGACAGAATTCTTATTCAGTCACCCGATGTTCCCACATTTGATTTACAGCCCGAAATGAGCGCATACCCTGTTTGCGATGCTGTTTGCGAACAAATACGCTCGGGCAAATATGACGCTGTTATTCTTAATTTTGCTAACTGCGATATGGTTGGTCACACAGGTGTATTTGATGCGGCTGTTAAAGCGGTAGAAGCAGTTGATGAATGTGTAGGCAAAGTTGTAGAAGCTGCAACCCAAATGGGCGGCTCGGTTATAATTACTGCCGATCACGGCAATGCCGACTGTATGGTTGGCGAAGACGGCAACCCCTTTACCCCGCACACTACAAACCCCGTTCCCTTCTGCGTTGTGGGTTACCCGTGTAAGTTGCGCGAAGGCGGCAGACTTGCCGACATTGCACCCACAATGCTGAAAATTTTAGGTTTGCCTCAACCTGCTGAAATGACCGGCGAATCAATTATAAAATAAATTAAATAACAAAAACATTTAACCCAACTGTCGGTAAGGCTATCGGCGGTTGGGCTTTTTTTATTGGATACCTCATCATAAGAAAGTTTTAAGGTTTACATTAAAAATCACCCCAAAAAGCGCTTAGCTTTTTGGGGTGATTTCATTTTTTAATTAATAGCGTTATATAAAATTAATTATATATTGATGCTGACCAACGGTCATTGCTATTAAATGCTTCGGTTTCGGCTGTTACAATATCACGATTGCCGTCTGCCTGATAAAGACGAACATAATCAATTGTAAAGCTATTTAAATAATTTGATACTTCAGACAAGTTCTTTGATGACAATGTCATACTTTTATTGGTGAAAATAATCTTTTTTGCTGACGATGTCCACATTGAGTTATCAAGCATCATATATGCGTACTGATTCATATTCGCAGTTACATTGTCGTAACCAATATCAGATATATCTATTGATTTAACATAAATTTCAGTGCCATCAGTTTCATAACAACCAAATACAAGCTGACTGTCATTCCACAAGAATGTGTACTTGCGTTGTTTAATAAGATTGTTAGTCACAACCGAAGTACCATAGGTATATCTTAAGTTATTAGGACTTGAAGTAGTGTCATCAGTTCCATCATACTCGGTAGTATATTTACTTATACTCTTAATAGTTGTATGATTACTTTCTGCATAATTAACTGTCATCGTGTCAAATGCAGTACCTGAACCCGGAAGATTATTCCAATCAAGGTTATAAAAAGTACCATCAGTTGTATAGTTGTAACTATACCACTTGTGCAGACCTAAAAGCAGGTTATTACGCGAGCTCGGATCAAGTGTAGCTGCAGAGGCAGTGCTACCGGAAATACCGGGTTGCTGAATAACCTCGAAAATATCTATTTCTATAGTGTGGTTAGGTAACTTATACTTATAAGTCTGGTAATCGGTAGGTGTATAGTAAAGCGCATCGGTATTATAAGATTCATTTAATTCATAAATCTTGCTGTAAAGCGAATTTGAAATATAGTTATTATTGTGACCCATTGTAGTTTGAAGCCACCATGCGGGGAATGAATAACCGTCTGAAGGTACGGTAGCTACCATTTCCATATAGCCGCGCTTAAACAGCATAGTTTGCTCGGTAGTTACGCCGCTGCCGTAGAACTTGAGGTTACCGTCAGTTCCGCCAACTTCACGCTTCAATTCAAGGCTGCCACCTGATACAGCATTCAAATTCTTATGCTGAGCGCGTGTCGCTGTGAATGTACCTACTTTACCGGCTTCATGTTGAGCAAATGTTGCAGATGAAGGCTCGATATCGTCTACCTCTTGGTTGTGGATTAACCATTTTGAGTAGTTAACTGTGTTGTTAACGGGCTCGTTAAATTCATCGCCCCATGCGTAGTAGTAGTTTGTACCGTTAACCGTTACAAAATTCTTGTAAGAATCAACAACACCTTCACCGGTATAAACTGCATTAGTAATAGGATCTGAATTTTCAATGAAGTTAAGTACAGCCTGCTCTACTGCGGTGAATGAACCGCCGCTAAAGGTAAGTACGGCATTTTCAAGGTCATAAGCAACCTTGAAATTGTTTTTGCCAAGTGAAGCATCCTTTTTAAGTATAATATCAAATGAATTATCATCGGCAGTCTTATACTTCTTAACCGTAACGCCGACAACATCAGCAAAGTAAAGCTCTAACTTGCGGGCAAAGTCGTAATTATCAGTTTCGGTATAGTGTATTTCAAACTTACCGTTTTTAAGATTGCGCCAGAAACCGTCAAGTGCGGTCCATTCATCAGAATCGCTTTCGGCAATCTTTTCACGGCGAAGACTTACCATATCACGCATATCGGTTATGCCGTTGCGGCTTACATCACCGTAAACATTTTTATATGCTGATTTTCTTAAAAGTCTCTGTTTAAGTGCAGTAAGGTCATTTGTGGTATATTCATAACCCTCTCCGTCACCGTCAATATCGGCATATGGCATAGCATCTGCACGGTTGACAAGCTTTGGTGTGCAGGTTTCAGCGCCGCCCTTATACCAAACGGAATTATCGCTATTGCCTGTGTAGTCGGCTGTAATAGCAGAAGCCGCTACAACTGCACCGTCTGCGTTATAGTAACTGTCATTAATATAACTGTTTATAATTGTTGCACCGTTAGCAATTGTTGTTGTGCCGTCACAGTTTTCAACCGAACAACCTTCAACAGTACCGCTGCCGCCGCCAACAATTACACCGCAAGTAGTGCCGCTTACATAAGAATTGCGTATATGCAAATTCTTTACAGTACCGCCGTTAAGCTGCGGTATAAAGCCTGTGTATGTTTCAGTAGTATTGGTGTAAAGACCTGTAATAGTATGGCCTGCGCCGTCAAGCACACCGGCAAACGGTGTGTATTGGTATTGAACAGTGCTTGCAGAGTTTACATATGAAGCCATAACAACCCACTGCACAGAACCAAGGTCTAAATCACTGCCCAAAACAAAATGTTGCGGAACGCCAAGATTGCAACCGCCGGCAGCAATAATTTTGTAAAGTGTTAAAGCATCGTTTATAACATAGGGGTCAGCTTCGGTGCCCGAACCTGTAAGGGTGTTCCAAGCGCTAAACTCACCGTCTTCGTATTTATCTACGCTGGTATAACCACCCATGTTTAAAACATTTGAATAATCAGATGTAATAGAGCCGCTGCTGTCCATGTTATAAGCATATTTATATTCTGTTATAACAGAATTTTCATAGTAATCGGATCTTGCGATGTCCCAAGTGTTGTTAATAAGCGGCATTGGTGCATCGTAACCGTCTACATAGCTCCACTGTAACCAGTTAAGTAAAGGAAGATTTTCTTTTTGTGTATAATCGTTAACTTGATTTACGGCAGAAACTTCAGATTCAACCGTAGTGTAAGAAGCTGTAATAGTAAGACCGTCATTTGTACCGTTTATCTTATACACATCATAACCGATTGAAAGACAGCTTCCTATAAAATGCTTTGTGTTATCACCATAAGAGCTTGCAGCGTATATACCGCGTGTTGCGCCTGCACCGCCGTTAGCAGTAAGGGTTGAACCCCTGCCGTCAAACAGACAGTTGATAATCTTTAATCCCTTAAGGTCAGCATTACGCGTAGCAAGAATACCCGCAACAGAGCCGTTACCGGTTGAATCGCCATCGTCAATAGGAGCTCCTGCAATTACAACCGCATTTTTAA
>JBJFGD010000240.1:0-2104 GCA_051892355.1 Acutalibacteraceae bacterium
TCACAAAAATTATCTAAACAAATTTTAATCGCGGCTGTTACAAACTTGTTGACAAATCAACAAGTTTATGTTATACTTCACACTTGTTGAAACTTCAACAAGTTAAGGGAGGTATCGGTTTGAATCAACGATTTGAAACATTTACCGTGCTGATCAACCGAATCAGCCGCAACATACGCAAAATTAAAAATCAAGAAATGGCAGAATACAATTTAAAAAGCTCGCATATTTCATGCCTTTATTATTTGTATACATCAGATAAACTTACCGCAACCGAGCTTTGCGAACGCTGTGAAGAAGACAAGGCAACTGTTTCGCGTTCACTTGAATACCTTGAAAACTGCGGTTATCTGACCTGCGAATCAAAAAAAGCAAAGAGATATAAAAGCCCTTTAAAACTAACCGATAAAGGTATCGAGGTGGCTAAAAAAATAGCCGATAAAATATCATACTTTCTTGAACAATTAAGTGTAAAACTTACCGAAGATGAAAGACTTCAGTTTTATCACAGTCTTTCGCTTATCAGTAATGATCTTAACAAAATTGCAAACAACCGATAAAAGCATCGTACAAAGCGTGCTTACAGAATATATTACAAAAATTTAAAGTATTATTAACTGCCTAAAAAAACACAATCCAATGTAAATTCAAGCGTATTTATATAATTATATAAGGAGAATAATTATGATTAAAGTAGCAATTGCAACTGACAGTAATAGCGGAATCACACAGGCAAAGGCTAAGGAACTTGGAATTTCTGTAATTCCGATGCCTTTTTACATTGACGAAGAACTGTATTTTGAAGATATCACATTAACACAAAGGCAGTTTTATGAAAAATTACAGTCAGACTGTGCCATTACAACATCACAGCCCTCCCCCGCGAATGTGACAGACCTATGGGACAAACTGTTAGAAAAATATGATGAAGTTGTTTATATTCCAATGTCTAGCGGACTCAGCAACTCTTGTGAAACTGCTCTTATGCTGGCCCAAGAATATGACGGAAAGGTCTTTGTTGTTAACAATCAAAGAATTTCAGTTACACAAAAGCAATCTGTTTTAGATGCAATCGAACTTGCAAACAACGGAAAATCAGGCAAAGAGATTAAAGATATCTTGGAAGATATGAAACTTGAATCAAGTATTTACATCACAGTGGACACCCTAAAATATCTAAAACAGGGCGGACGAATTACACCCGCGGCGGCGGCAATCGGCACGATTTTGAACATCAAACCCGTTTTGCAAATTCAAGGCGAAAAGCTTGACTCGTTTGCCAAAGCCAGAGGCTTTAATCAAGCAAAAAAGATTATGTTAGACGCAGTAGAAAACGACATAAAAGAGCGTTTTGGCGGGCATAAAGTTCATCTGCAGGCGGCTTATACCTGTTCTGAAGAGGAAGCATTAGCCTGGAAACAGGAAATAGAAGCGCGGTTTACAGGTTACGAGATTGATCTTGATAAGTTATCACTTAGCGTTGCCTGTCATATAGGTCCGGGCTCTATTGCAATCACATGCACAAAAGCGCTTGGGTAATTTTTTCTTATCTGATTTCAGTTGCAGGCCGTATGTTGTCTGCCTAAACTAACACAAAATTTAAGCTAATATAAAAGGGGCGCCTTTCTTACAGAGGGCGCCCCAAATTTTTAGCCGTTTTTAATTTTTTATTTTAATATTCTTAATCCTTTTGGATAATGATTTTTAGCCACACCGTTTGATACCTTTGCGCCGCCGATCGGCACACCGCACACGGTAACTGCCGCCCAACCGTTTTGGCAGTCGGCTTTAATTTCTTCACCGTGTAAATATTTTATTATATCGTCACCGTTTGGGTCTAAGTCGATTTTTCGCTTGAAATCATTTCCAAATGTTGTAAAAAACTGATGATGCGGCAAAATATAATTCTTTTTAATTTCGCCTATTGTGACGCCGCACATAAAAGCGGTTCCTTTTTTTATGTCGATATCGCCGCTGTAAAAAACAGGGTTGTCACCATAAAAAGCGATGTTATCTTTGTTATAACTTTCAAGCGTATCGTCTAAAAATGCAATCACCGCAGGGTCGGTTTTGACAGGCTTTTCCTTGGGTTTATTGGGTATAA
>JBJFGD010000241.1:0-2097 GCA_051892355.1 Acutalibacteraceae bacterium
CGGTGAGCCAAGACCTCGTCCTCCGTATCCTGCAGTTAAAGGCCTTTACAACTCACCTACAGTTGAAAACAATGTTGAAACCTTTGCTAACATTCCTCAAATCATTCTTCGCGGTGCCGATTGGTTTGCTTCAATGGGTACCGAAAAATCAAAGGGTACAAAGGTATTCGCTTTAGGCGGCAAAATTAAACACACAGGCCTTGTTGAAATTCCTATGGGTACTACACTTCGCCATATTATCGAAGATATCGGCGGCGGCATACCAAACGGTAAAAAGTTTAAAGCCGCGCAAACAGGCGGCCCTTCAGGCGGTTGTATTCCTGCTTCGCTTATTGATACCGAAGTTGACTACGATAACCTTACAGCTATCGGTTGTATGATGGGTTCGGGCGGTCTTATAGTTATGGACGAAGACAACTGTATGGTTGATATGGCTAAATTCTTCCTTGAATTTACTGTTGATGAATCTTGCGGTAAATGTACTCCCTGCCGTGTAGGTACAAAGAGATTGCTTGAAATGCTTGATAAAATCACCAAGGGCAAAGGCACACTTGAAGACATAGACCGTCTTGAAGAACTTTGTATGTACATAAAGCAAAACTCACTTTGCGGTCTTGGTCAGACAGCGCCTAACCCTGTTCTTGCAACGCTTAAATTCTTCCGCGAAGAATATGTTGCCCATGTTGTTGATAAAAAATGCCCCGCAGGTGTATGTAAAGACCTTCTCACCTATGTGGTTGATAAAGATAAGTGCATCGGTTGCGGAATGTGTGCAAGAAATTGCCCCGTAAGCGCCATCACAAAAACCGATTATATCGCCGCAGGCCATAAGCTGCCTTCTTACGAAATTAACCCTGAAAAGTGTGTTAAATGCGGTGTATGTATGGGCAACTGTAAGTTTAAGGCAATTGCTAAAGTATAAGAAAGGAGCCAAAGCACAATGGATATGATTAATGTAAAAATCAATGGCATCGCTGTTAGCGTGCCAAAGGGCTCCACTGTTTTAGAGGCTGCCCGCAAAGCAGGCGTAGAAGTTCCTACCCTCTGCTTTATGAAAGAAAAGAACGAGATTGGTGCTTGCCGTATTTGTATGGTAGAGGTTAACGAAGGCCGAGGTTTCCGTATGGTTACTGCCTGCGTTTACCCCGCTTCAGACGGTATGGAGGTTATCACCAATTCTGAAAAAGTTCAAAAATCACGCAAAACTACACTTGAACTTATTCTTTCAACACATGATAAAAAATGTCTTTCATGCAAGCGTTCAACCAACTGTGAGCTTCAAAAGCTCTGCCGTGACTACGGTGTAGACGAAGGTGCGTTTGAAGGCTTTAAGCCTGTATATGAGCTTGATTACAGCACACCGCACCTTGTACGCGACAATAACAAGTGTATTCTTTGCCGTCGCTGCGTTGCCGCTTGTCAAGAGCAGTATGTAAGCGTTATCGGCGCTAATGACCGAGGCATTGACACCAATATAGGTCAGGCATTTGAACTTCCGCTTAACAACACACCCTGTATTTCATGCGGTCAGTGTACTGCGGTTTGCCCCACAGGCGCACTCACCGAAAAAGACGATACCGATAAAATTTGGGCGGCTCTTGCAGACCCGAACAAAACAGTTGTTGTTCAAACAGCTCCCTCTATACGCGCAACCTTGGGCGAATGCTTTGGTATGCCGATAGGCACCAATGTTGAGGGCAAAATGGTAGCGGCTCTTCGCAGAATCGGCTTTGACAAGGTGTTTGATACCGACTTCGGTGCCGACCTTACCATTGTTGAAGAGGCTAACGAGCTTGTTGAGCGCGTTAAAAACGGCGGCGTTCTGCCAATGATTACCTCTTGCTCACCAGGTTGGGTTAAGTTCTGCGAATTTTATTATCCCGATATGATTAACCACCTCTCAAGCTGCAAATCACCGCAGCAAATGGCAGGTGCCGTTATCAAAACATATTGGGCAGAAAAAGAGGGTATTGATGCTAAAGACATAGTTTCTGTATCAGTAATGCCCTGTACTGCTAAAAAGTTTGAAATCGGACGTGACGATCAGTCTGCCGCAGGTGTTCCCGATGTTGATATTGCTATCACCACCCGTGAGCT
>JBJFGD010000242.1:0-2086 GCA_051892355.1 Acutalibacteraceae bacterium
CAACCTTTTTTGGGGGGCATTTAGTACCTGATTTTGAGGGACTTGTTAATAACGGTCTTGATTTTTATGAGAAAGAAATAGAACGGTGCGAGGCTTTGCACGGCGAAGAAAGCAAGGAATTTTTTAGTGCTATGCGTATAATTCTTGACTGCTTTCGCACCATTATTTTAAGAACGGCCGATGCCTGTGCTGACAAAGCAAAAGAATGTGACGGCAAGGAATGTGAAAATATGCTTGTGCTTGCAAGCGAACTGCGTACTATTGCTCACAACAAGCCGCAGACCTTCCGTCAGGCAGTAGAGCTTGTTTGGTTTTTACATATTTGCAATAATGCAGACAGTTTCGGAAGGTTTGATAAGTATCTATATCCTTTTTATGAGGCTGATATTGCTTTCGGGCGTATTACCAAGCAACAGGTATTGCTTATACTTCAGTCATTAATGATCAAGATAGATGAACAGAATCAGATACAAAATATGACTATCGGAGGAATTCTTGCCGACGGCGCACCCTGTTATAATGAACTTACACAGCTTATATTAGAGGCTGTAAGAACTATGGGGTATAAAGGCCCTAACCTTGCTATGCGTGTCAGCAGAAATATGCCTGAAAAATTCTGGGACGAAATACATAAAACTCTTGCCACAGGGCAGGGTCTGCCTGCTCTTTATAATGATGAGGTAATGTTGGATTATGTCACCAAGTTTGGAATAGCAAAATCGGATTGCTATGATTTTTGTCTTGCCGGATGCAGTCAGATAATGATACCGGGCAAATCGCAGTTTGCCAATGATATAGGTATTATGAATGTACTTAAAATTGTTGAGTTGGCTTTATATAACGGTTATGACGCCGCTATGACCGGCGTTAAAGTCGGACCACAGACAGGAACCCCCGATAAGCTTGATACATTTGATAAGTTTATGAATGCATTTTATAAGCAAATGAATTATTGTGCTCAGGTTGAAGCCGATGTCAACAATAAAATAGTCAAAATGTTTGGTGAGCGTGAGGGTTATGCACTGCGTACGCTTTTCACTAAAAACTGTCTGGAAAAAGCCTTGGGCGTTTACTGCGGTGGTGCCGAATACAACAGTATACAGCTTGAATGTATAGGTATTACAAATGCGGCAAATAGCCTGATTGCTATAAAAAAAGCTGTTTATGAAGACAAAATACTTACCTTATCACAGCTTGCCGAAGTGCTGAAAAGCAACTATAAGGATAATGAAGAACTGAAGAATTATTTTAAAAACAATATACCTAAATTCGGAAATGACGAATCAGAGGTCGATGCACTGCGTGCTGAAATTACCAATCATCTGTTCAGTAAGCTGCGCGAACAGAAAAGTGTTATAGGCGGAATATATATTCCGGGAGAAGTAATTTTTACTACCCATGAATGGCAGGGAAGAATTTGCGGTGCCACGCCGGACGGACGCTTGGCGGGTGAGGTTCTTGCCGATTCGGCAGGCGCAAGTCAGGGGACCGATAAAAAAGGCCCTACGGCTTTGTTGAATTCTGTGTTAAAGGTTGCTCCGAAAGATATTTGTACGAGCATAGTGTTAAATTTAAAGTTTTTAAAAAGTTTTTGGAACGATAGTGCTGAAAAGATAATAATTCTTTTTAAGGTGTATTTTGAACAGGGTGGGCAACAGCTACAGATTAATGTGTGTGATGCCGAGTTATTAAAGAAAGCTTATGACAATCCCGAAGCATATCCTAATTTAATAGTAAGGGTCGGGGGATACAGTGCGTATTTTAATACATTAAGCCGTGCTTTACAAAAAGAAATTCTTGAACGAACACAGCAGATGGTTTAATTAAATAAATACAGGCAGATGAGTAAAAGTCATCTGCCTGTATTTTATAACGGTAAAATTGAAAATTTGAATTCATATTTGCCCGTGGATATGCGGTACTTATCCATTACGGTAATGTTCCACCCGCAATTGCCGCCAAGCCCTGAATGGATACAGTCCAGATTGAGAAACACCCCGTTCTGCGGAATTAACTCGCGGTCATGCCGTGCTTCGGTGTATTGCTTGACCGTATTGTTATGAATATCAAAATGAAATGGTTTTTC
>JBJFGD010000243.1:0-5611 GCA_051892355.1 Acutalibacteraceae bacterium
TGGCTTTCCGCCGGAAGAGGAGAAATGGATTATGTCAAAAAAACTTTTGAACAAATTACTATCTGCCGTTTTGGTTTTGGCAATTTGTTCCGCCAGCTTATTTGGTTGTGTCATTACCGTTAATGCAGAAGGCACTTATAACGGTACATACACAGTCAGTGTCGGTGATGAAAGTCACCATGTAGCGCTTATGTCAAAATACATTAATGCGCGGGTTACATTTAACCTTGATGCTGGCATGGGCTACGGCTATTTTTCAATTGCTAAATCAAACGGTCAGGGCGGTGAATATGCTGCCGTTTCGGTGGAGCCCGTTTCGGCTACACTTTTAGGCGGTGGATCACTTGATGCTCAACAGCTTAACGCTAATAAAGAAAATTATTTCACTGAAATTGACAATCCGGATACTGATAATTTAAAAGGAATTATTTTTGATCCGGGTTCTGATCAATATTTTACTTCACTTACATTTGATATGACATTTGAAGTAGGTTCTTCTTGGTATGTTGAGCGCAACAAGCAATATTCTGTTACAATAAATGTTGCAGATAACGATATTGCTGCTAAATGGGATAACGCTGAAACTCATTTTGATTTATCAGCTACCGAAAACGGTACTTATCATGTGCATATGGCTAATTGGCAGCAAATTCCTGATGAAGTTGCTACTGCTGCTGATGACCATTATACAATGGTAGATGCCACTTGCAGTGTTTGCGGTCAAACAGTAAAACAAGTATACGCTAATCCTTATGAAGACGGCGATACTCTTACTCCTAAAAGCGGTCCTTGGGGCCATTTGCTTGCAAACGGCATAACAGTAAATTATGACAATGACGGTTCATTGTCAATTAATGTTCACGGCAGATTTCTTTACGGTTCAGAACATTATGTTATGGTATGTGATGCTGCCGGTAATAAAATTATTGACTCTAAAAGCGGTGCTACCAAATATAGCGGCTCTGTTGCACTTTCGCAGTCTGCTTTAGCCGGCACAGCACTTCATGCCGATAATGATGATTATATTAAAACTTATACTATAGGCGGTCTTTCTGCAAGAGACATTGATACCGACCTTTATATAACTTTAGCTGTAAAGTTTAATACTGAAATACAGTTTAGTAACACAATTAAATTCTCACTCAAAGATTACGCTTTAAGTGTCATAGACGGCAACGGTGTTGTTTACCCCGAAAGCGCAACCGAAGCCGAAAAGACTGCTGATAAAAATGTAGCTGCTGCACTGTGCTATTACGGCGAAGTAGCAAACAATGAAAGCATTTTTAAAAATGAAGAAGCAACAAACAGTACAATACTCGGCAATACAACCGTAACACCCGTAGAAAAGAGCATAGTAAAATGGCAAGACACCTCAAACTATGGCGGCGGTCACGGCTTTGCTGATTGGGATTCTTTTATTGCAAGTATGACCGGTGAAGGCAGCGAAGCCTCGCCATATATCATAACTACGGCAGAACAGTTATTTTATCTTGCATCTGTTGGTTCTACATATGACAATACAACCGGTAAATACTTTAAAGTTGATGAAAATATCGGTGCATTTGACTTTATGAATAATGCGGGTGCAACACCCGATACAACAGCAGCCGAAGTACAAAGCGGAAACACCTCTTGGAACAAGTATTATCAAGAAGCCGGTGTTTTCGCCGGTAATTTCGACGGCAGCGGCGTGATAGTTTATAACTATTTCCATCAAGGCAACAAGGCAGGATTATTCCCCACATTAGGTAAAAATGCAGTTGTAAAAAATGTATCTGTTGCAGCTTCTGCATTTGTTGCCTCAAGCGGACAGTATGCTAGAGGTGCAGGCGGTATATTCGGTCAGGTTGTTGGTTCTTGGGGCGGCGAAAGCATTACAATAGAAAACTGTAAGGTTGTAAACTGCTACATATCAGCAGTTGATTACGAAAGCGGTTCAACATTTGGTGCTGGTGCAATAGGTGGTTATGCACATGCATTGGTTGTAAATATTAATAACTGCTTTGTAGCAGACAATATTATCACAGCAACTTCAAACGGTACAACCGGTGGTTTGATAGCAACAGGTTACAGTGCTTCATCAACTGTTAGTAATACAGTTGTATTAGGTGCAACACCATATAATACTTGGGTTGCAGGTAGTAACCTTGAAGATTGTGCCTATAACAATTTTGCTGATGCTACTACATTCAGCAATGTATATACCGATCAGCCAAAAGACAATTGTTATAGAGATAAAGAAAACGCTAATTTAAGATCTTTCACTGATGAAGAGATTAAGGTTATTTTGCCTTCAGAAGCAAAGGGTGCTAATTCGGTTGCTAACTTAAATCTTGATAGTAATCTTTGGGCTGCTACTGAAGACTTCCCGGTATTTAAAATTGCTTACACCAATTGGACTGCAGTCAGCAACGGTGCAAGCGGACATACTTATAAATCGGCGATATCTTTAGCTGGAACAGTAACCACTATTACCGGTGATACCGAAGAACATAATATGCAACTTAATGAAGAGGGAACATTATCACTCTGCACAGTTTGCGGCTACGGCAAAAAGGTATTTAATAGTGAAGAGACAACCGTAACACCTGTAGAAAAGAGCATAGTAAAATGGCAAGACACCTCAAACTATGGCGGCGGTCACGGCTTTGCTGATTGGGATTCTTTTATTGCAAGTATGACCGGTGAAGGCAGCGAAGCCTCGCCATATATCATAACTACGGCAGAACAGTTATTTTATCTTGCATCTGTTGGTTCTACATATGACAATACAACCGGTAAATACTTTAAAGTTGATGAAAATATCGGTGCATTTGACTTTATGAATAATGCGGGTGCAACACCCGATACAACAGCAGCCGAAGTACAAAGCGGAAACACCTCTTGGAACAAGTATTATCAAGAAGCCGGTGTTTTCGCCGGTAATTTCGACGGCAGCGGCGTGATAGTTTATAACTATTTCCATCAAGGCAACAAGGCAGGATTATTCCCCACATTAGGTAAAAATGCAGTTGTAAAAAATGTATCTGTTGCAGCTTCTGCATTTGTTGCCTCAAGCGGACAGTATGCTAGAGGTGCAGGCGGTATATTCGGTCAGGTTGTTGGTTCTTGGGGCGGCGAAAGCATTACAATAGAAAACTGTAAGGTTGTAAACTGCTACATATCAGCAGTTGATTACGAAAGCGGTTCAACATTTGGTGCTGGTGCAATAGGTGGTTATGCACATGCATTGGTTGTAAATATTAATAACTGCTTTGTAGCAGACAATATTATCACAGCAACTTCAAACGGTACAACCGGTGGTTTGATAGCAACAGGTTACAGTGCTTCATCAACTGTTAGTAATACAGTTGTATTAGGTGCAACACCATATAATACTTGGGTTGCAGGTAGTAACCTTGAAGATTGTGCCTATAACAATTTTGCTGATGCTACTACATTCAGCAATGTATATACCGATCAGCCAATAGACAATTGTTATAGAGATAAAGAAAACGCTAATTTGAGATCTTTCACCGACGAAGAGATTAAGGTTGTTACTGCAGAACAGATTACAGGTGCTGCTGCAATAACAAATACAAATCTTAACTTTGATAGCACCTGGTTTGCTGTTGCAGACGGCTATCCCGATTTGCGAGAATTCCACGATTTAGTACTTGCTTCTATTGACGGCGCTACTCACCATCTTGTCTGCGCTACTTCTTTAGACGGTACGCCGTGTACTGTTTGCGGCGTTGCAGAGGCGCACGATTTTTCAGGTAGTGATCAATGCATTTGCGGTAAAATGAATGAAACAGTTGATATTTTAAGATTCCTTCCTGAATCTGTTAAAAATGTTCTTTTAAGTGAAACAGTATATACAACAAAATTTGCTAATAACGCATTGTTCAAAGCGGCTTATCAAGCAGATAACACCGTAACAAACGGTACAATTGAGGATTGCTGTTTCTTTGCAACCTCACTCAATCTAAAAACTACGCCTTACATTTCGTTTACATTTGCATTTAACGGTGAATACAGAACCAATAAAGCAAATATAACCGCTACATTTACGGTTGACGGTACTGTACTTGCAACCGTTACGGGCGACCAGATGATTAACAATGCTGGTGCTGGTAGATATCACCTTTACAGACTTAAATCAATACCCACAACCTCGATGTGTAAACAGATAGATGTTGTTGTTAAATACGAAGATACTACTATGGTAGAAGGTTCTTACAGTGTGGCTGGTTATGCAATAAATGCAATAAATGCAGGCACTGCGTATAATTATCATGCCGAAGCTGCAAAATCGCTTGTTTATTACAGTGAAATGGTAGCTGCTCGTTATGGTGCATAACGATAATATTTTAAAGGAGAGATTTAAGAATATGTTTAAAAAAGCAGAGCTTGAAATCTATGATTTAGATTTAAATGATATTATCGTTACCAGTGACCCTAATGCCAACCTTGATGATGACGATGATATCGTAATTTGGCCTAAATAATTTAACAGAGTATTTTCATATTAAATGCCGCATGCTGCAAAGCTGCGGCGAAAGGTAGGTTTTTATGAAAACAAAGATTTTTAAAGGCGGAAAGGTTATTTTAAGCTTAATACTTGCTACCTCTATGCTTGTCGCATCACTTTTTACGGCAAATGTAGGTATCAATATTAATGCTGAAGCCGCTGAAGGCACAATACTTACTTGGAGTGGCACTGCAGCCACTGAATTTGCAAGCGGTGACGGTAGTGAAGAAAACCCATATATAATTGAAACACCGGAACAGCTTGCTTGGTTGATGAAACATTCAATAAATTCATGGGATGGTTCGACATATACCAGTTCTACTGCAGGTATGTTTTATAAAGTTGCCCCCAACAAAATTTTTGATATGGGTGGTATGACAGGTATCACTTTAACATCTAATTTAGATGATGTTAAAGCTGCTACTGTAACTTCAAAGACCTGGAATTCGTATAACGGTACAAATTTCTCGGGTAATTTTGACGGCAATGGTCTTATAGTCTATAACCTTTATGGTGAAATAGGTGCAATGGGTTTATTCCCATCTATTGAAGGCGGTGCCGTAATTAAAAATGTAACCGTTAAAAACTCAAGAATGATAAGTACAAGTAATGGTGCAGGCGCTATTTTTGGTAGACATAACAACTGGGTAAGTACAGCTGCTACTATTGATAACTGCGCTGTTGTAAACTGTGATTTACAGAACACCAATGATGGTCAGGTTGGCTTAATTGGTGGTGCTCAAAACTGGCGTACTATTAATATTTCTAATTGTTTTACAGTTAATAATTCAATCACCGCAGCCGCCTCTGCTACTCTTTATGGCGGCTATATTCCTCAAGCTTCAAGTTCAGGTGTTGTATTAACTGTTGCCAACTGTATTTCAATAGGCAATTCACCTTACACAAACAGTACCCGTACAGGTGAAGCAACCTATACTAATGTATATACCGATACTGCTAATTCAGCATATACAGGTTCGGGCATTACAACTACTGTTTCAACTGGTGCAGATGCTCTTAATGCAATGAATCTAAGTAGCACTTATTGGCTTGCTACTGCAAGCACACCCGAGCTGCTTATATCACATTCATTTGTAG
>JBJFGD010000243.1:5711-8407 GCA_051892355.1 Acutalibacteraceae bacterium
GGTAGTGGTACTCAAGGTGACCCATACATAATAGCAACAGCTGAACAGCTTGCTTTTGCGGCAAGTGGTGAGAAATCAGACACTGCTTCTGCTGATAAATATTATAAAATAGCTCCTTGCGTTAAATCGTTCAACATGAACGGTAAGCAGGGTATTACTGAAAATTCAACAGCAAGTGAAGTTCAAAGTGCTGCTGTTAATACTGGTTATAACTGGTATGATGTAATACAAATATGGGGTAGTGTTACTTATATTTTTAAAGGCAATTTCGACGGTAGCGGTGCTGTAATATATAATATATACTGTTCTGGCAATGTTGGTGCCGGCTTATTTGGTAATGCTACTGCCGGCAGCAGTGATGTAATTTATAAAAACATTACAGTCGCAAGTTCTTACTTTGCATCGGGCAGTTATTCTGCAGGCGCTATAATTGGTCGTAATCAAAACAGCAGTGCACAAACAATTAATATTCAAAAGACAATAGTTAAAAATTGCTATATTACTTCTACAAGTACAGGGACCGATCAGGGCGTTGCTACTTTTGTTGGTACTATGGTTTATAGACCGCTTTCAATTTCTAACAGTATAGCTTACGGAAATACCCTTGAAAGTTCAAGTTTAATAGGCGGTTTTGCAGCAGGTTCAAATGGATCTCCAACATTTACGGTTAGTAATTCAATATCTATAGGCGTTGTTCCATATGGAAGCAGTAGCGGTATATCATCTACAATTACCCAAGCATCTAATTATAGCTATGTTTATACCGATCAAACGGTTGATACAGATACATACTCTGAAACACAGGTTAAGCAGCTATCTGATGAGCAAATGAAAGGCGATACGGCTGTTGAAACCATGCCAGGTCTTGCTTGGTTTGCTGATTGGGATACCGTTGCAAACGATTACCCGGTACCTTATACACCTGTTTATGACTATGATTATTGGCAGGGCGGCGAAGATTCCGGCTTTACACAAGATGCCGAGGGCAATTACCTTATCGAAACTGCAGAACAGCTTTACGCAATGGTTAAAAATGACGGTAAGGTTGACGGCGTAGCTGCAAACTTTAAAGTAGCAGACGGCGTCAAAGAACTTTATCTTTCACCTATCAAAGATTTAGTTGAAGCCGGTAAATCTACCACTGCGATAATGACAGTAGTTTCTTCAAATTCAAACAACTGGAATAACGGTATTTCTACCGGTTGGTCTGCAAACGAAGGCTTTGAAGGAAGTTTTGACGGTAACGGTGTTACCATTTATGGTTTGCATGCATCAGGTAACTACAAAGCCGGCTTTATTCCTTCGGTTAAAAACATTTCAGATCATACAGTTAATATCAAAAATGTTAACTTCAAATATTCTTATGTTGAATCTAATTCAAACAATCCTCAAATTGCTACTGTTGTAGGTCAGATTGGTTGTTCAAATGATAGCAGTTTTAACAGCAGCAATGTCGGAACAGAATTAAATCTTGAAAAAATATCAGTAACCGATACACAAATTGCCGTAAAAGGTTCACCCGGTGCTTTAGGTAGCCGCGCAGGTCTTGTGGGTAATGCTATATGGGGCAAAATAAATGTTAAATCATGCTTTGTAAGAAATGTATCAGCAACTAATGTCGGCACTTCTGCAGCATTAGACACACCGGGTTGGATTTGCAGTGCAAATGCTACCGATACTACATCTACAGATACTACCAGAAATACTACTTTGGCTACAATTACAGATAGTATTGAAATTAATACAACAGGTGCTAATGTTTGGCATGCCAAAGTTTCAAATTCTTATTCAACATACGGTGGTTCAGCATATACAATTACAGATGACGAAACCGTTAAGGGTGCTGCCGCTAAAGAAAATATGCCAAATCTTAGTTGGTCTACAGTTTGGTTTGCAGCTAATGATAGTGATGCTAACGGTATGTATCCACAGTTTAGATATATGCACAACTTTACTTTGAATTCGCAAGGTAAGTCCGGTCACAGCGAAACATGCAGCGATTGCGGTATTGTTGGTGCGATTGTTACCCCTCATACATTTATTGATGAAGTTGCAACCGATATGTCAACTTGCGAATGCGGTTACCAGGTTCAAAAGATTACTGTTTGGGACGGCACCACAGCTGCTGAATTTGCCGGCGGTTCAGGTACAAAAGAAGATCCTTTCATTATAAAAACTGCTGAACAACTTCATAAAATGGTTCGTGACGGCGGTGTTAACAGCGAAGGTAAGCCTGCTTATTATCAAGTAGCTAAAGGTGTAACCGAGCTTTATCTTAATGACACTCGTCCATATGAAACAGCCAGTGCATTTGCTGCCAATTCCGGCAGTCTTAAAAACTGGTCTAGTTATTTAACCGACTATTCAAAGTCATTTGACGGTTATTTCGACGGTAACGGTGTAGCAATCTACGGTCTTTACAGTGAAATCACCAATGCAAGCGGCAACTTCTATCCGGGTGTTGGTTTTGTTCCTTCACTAGCCCTTGATGCTACTATTAAAAATGTAATATTTGATACCTCATATGTTAAATCAAATGTAGGTTATGCAGCTGTTATTACCGCTTCAACCGGTAATGCTCCTTGGTCAAGCAGTGAAAAACAATCTAACACCGCTAATATAACACTGATGAATATTGCTGTTAAAAATGCGGTTGTAATTGCAGGAGCTCCTATTGACGATGGCGATTCAACCGG
>JBJFGD010000244.1:0-2068 GCA_051892355.1 Acutalibacteraceae bacterium
TGTGTACCAAAACGGTGCGTTTTCATGCCTTTATGACGGTCAGTTTTATGAAGCTGTGGCCGACAGTGCGTATTCTGCCGCGCGTGATGCGCTAAACGGGCTTGACCCAAGCGGCGGAGCTATATATTATTACAATCCCGCAGTAGCTACAAACAAGTGGATTTTCGGCCGTCCTGTTATAACCACTATAGGCAGTCATGTGTTTTGCGGTTAAGTTATCATAAAAAACAAAAAGGTACTGCTTTTTAAGCAGTACCTTTTAATGATAATTATTATTTATTGATGCTGTCAATAAATTTCATAAAAGCGTTTTGACCTTGCGTGTCGCGCTTGAATACACCGGCATCTTCAAGCACTTTTGAGAACACAATACCGATTTCATCTTTAAGTATTTTGTCGATGTTTTCAGCGTTTATATCATTGTATTTAGCCTTTATTTCATCAGCCCAATCAGCGTGCTTTTCTATGCTTTCTATTGAGCGAATATCGGTGCCGTTAAGCATAGCATCAGAAAGCTCTGCCATTTCGTCTTTTAATCTTGCAGGCAAGACGGCAAGCCCCATCACTTCTATAAGACCGATATTTTCTTTCTTTATGTGATGAAGTTCATTGTGCGGATGAAAATAACCTAAAGGATATTCTTGGGTAGTAATATTGTTGCGAAGCACCAAATCAAGCTCATACTTATCGCCGCGCATACGCGCAATAGGTGTTACGGCATTATGCGGCTCTCCGTCGGTTTCGGCAAATATAAATACGCTTTCATCGGTGTAGCTTTGCCATGAAGTAAAGATTTTGTCGGCAAGGTCAATAATGCGCTCGGCGCTGTCACCGGTAAGTCTTATTACCGACATAGGCCATTTAACAATACCTGTGGTTACATCTTCAAAACCGTCGAATACTATCGGCTTTTCAATGGGCGCTTTTTCCATAGCAAATGTGTATCTGCCGCCTTGAAAATGCTCATGGCTTAAAATTGAACCGCCTACAATGGGCAGACCCGCATTAGAACCTATAAAGTAATGGGGAAACATTTTTAAAAAGTCGAACAGTTTGCAAAAAGCCTTGCGGTCAACAATCATAGGTGTGTGCTCGCCGTTAAACACAATGCAATGCTCGGGGTAGTAAACATAAGGTGAATACTGCATAAACCAATTTTCATCGGTAAGCCGCAATGGAATTATACGGTGATTTTGGCGTGCGGGGAAGTTCAGTCTGCCGGAATACCCCTCACATTCTTTGCAAAGCAGACATTTTGGATAACCCGACTGCGGTGCATTTTTGGCAGCCATAATCTCTTTAAGACTTTTCTCAGGTTTTGAAAGATTTATGGTAATATCAAGGTCGCCGTATTCGGTTGGCGATACCCACTTAATATCTTTTGCAATACGGTATGTACGAATATAATCGCTGTCTTTTGAAAGTTTGTGGTAATAATCGGTAGCCTCTTGCGGTGAATTTTTATATTTTTCAAAAAATTCGTGCTCTACTTCAGATGGGCGCGGCATCATAAGACCCATAAGCTTGGTGTCAAATAAATCGCGCGCGGTGATATTGTCTTCAATAATACCTTTTTCTACTGCGTAGTCAAGCAATGCTTTTAGGGTTTGCTCTAAATCAATATTGCTGAATGTTTCATCGCAGTCAAATTCATCAAGCCCTAATGCATCTATAAGTAAATTTGTTACATATATTTCATCACGCTTTGAAAAAAGCTGCTTTTGAAGCCCGTAACAGATAAGTTTTTTAATTTCTTGTTGTATCATATTTATACGCCTTACTCAAATGTTGGATTACAGGTTTTCTTGTCTGCTATGCAAACCCAAGAATTACCGGCACTTACTTTTATTTCATTGCCTTCGGTATCGGTAAATTTAAAGCCGTTTGTAGAATTACCTTTAGACCATTTGATAAACTGAACGGTGCCGTTTGTTACATAGTAGCCGTCACCGCTGTCAAGCGCAACCTTGCGGTGTTTACCGTCTGGGTAGTTGGTAATTGAAGTAAGTAAAACAAAAACATTTTTTACCTGCGTTTGTTCGTCTGTGTAATAATCGGTAAGAACGGT
>JBJFGD010000245.1:0-8354 GCA_051892355.1 Acutalibacteraceae bacterium
CATTATTAATTATTTTAGTATATAATTAACAAAAAAGCAAGTACAGTTTTTTAACATATAATGAATTAAGGTGAAAAAATGAAAATCAAACAAGGTTTTAAGCTAAAAAAAGAAAACGGACAGAATGTTATTATCTGCGATAAAAATATAAATAAAGATTTTAACAGCACCATTTTTCTAACCGATACTGCTGCATATTTATGGAATTTGCTGCAAAATCAAAATGTCAACAAAGAACAAATGTTACACGGCTTGTTAGACAACTTTGATATTTCAACTGTGCTGGCGCTTAATGATATTGATATTTTTATTAAAACATTAAAAGAAAACGGAATTTTAGAAGAATGAGAAACAATCACACTGCAAACAAATGGATATATACACAATCAAAACGGTTTTTGCCGCAAATTATTTTAACTTCGGTTTTAAATATATTATCCGCGTTTGTATATATATATTTAGCAAAGGCATCACAGCAGATTATTGATAATGCAAAACAAAATACTGAAAAGACATTGCTTATAGGCGGCATCTGCCTTTTTAGTCTGATAATAATGCATATAATTATTGATTCTGCCGTATCACTTATTTCAACGCATACATACACTAAAATGAATATCTCTTTGCGCAATCATATGTTCACCCGACTTATGAAGAAAAAATATGTTGATATATCTGAATATCATTCGGGTGATTTGCTAAACCGATTTTCTTCTGATGCAGATATTGTAGTTCAAGGCAGTGTAGGTATGATACCCTCGTTAGTTTCAATGCTTGCAAAAATTATTGCAGGTATTGGCGCGCTTTGTGTGCAAAACTATATGTTTGCGATAATTGTGCTTGTCATAGGTTTGATATTTCCTCTGGTGGGCAGAACAATTAGCAAAAAATATAAAAATATACATAAAGAAGTTCAGCAAACCGAAGGTGTAACGCGTTCTTTTTTACAAGAAAGCTTTGCAAATATTGTAGTAGTTAAAACCTTAAGCGGTGAAAAACCTTTTTATTTAAAACTAAACGAATTTATGGAAATAAACCGTAAACTTCGCATTAAAAAAAGCATTCTATCTACATTGATATCTGCTATGATTTATCTTTTTTTCACTGCAGGTTACTACGGTGTACTCGTTTGGGGCGCAGGTCAGATTGCAAAAGGCGCTATGACAATCGGCACATTGATTTACTTTTTACAACTTATATCAATGCTGCGCGCACCGTTGCAAAATATTTCAGGTGTAATACCTAAATATTATTCTATGATTGCATCTGCCGAACGACTTATAGAACTTGAAAATTTAGAAGATGAAATTATAGAACCAAAATTACCGTCTAATATTGAGTTTAAAGCAATAAAAGCCGATCACCTTACTTTTGCATATACTAAAGAAATTGTGTTAAAAGACAGCTCATTCAAAATTGAGCGTAACACTATCACCGCAGTTACAGGTCAGTCAGGCAGCGGAAAAAGCACGCTGTTTAAATTATTACTTGGCCTTTATTCACCAACCGCAGGCATGCTTTCTTTTGACGGGACAACCCCTATAAACGAAACAACCAGAAAAATGTTTTCATATGTACCGCAGGGTAATATGATTATATCAGGAACATTGCGTGAAAATATTTCTTTGTGTGACAGCACAGTTTCTGAAGAAGATATTGAAAATGCTGCAAAAGCTGCAGTAATATATGATTTTATAAATTCATTACCCGATAAGTTTGATACAGTAATTTCAGAGAGAGGTGCCGGGCTTTCTGAAGGGCAAATTCAGCGAATCGCTATTGCGCGTGCGTTACTTTTTAATGCTCCGATTATTTTGCTTGACGAAGCAACCTCTGCTTTAGATGAAGCCACCGAAACACAACTTCTTAACAATCTAAAGAAATTTACCGATAAAACAATTATATTTATTACCCACCGCAATACATCGCTTAATGCTTGTGATAGGATATTGCATCTTGAAGACGGGGTTTTTCAAACTGATAAATAATTAAACCGAAAGGTAGATACAAAAAATGTATCTACCTTTTTATAATTATTATTTATTTGCGGTAATATGTGTAATATGCCGTTACGGTATCATATTCGCCGCTAACGGCATTTTGACCTTCAACAGTAACACCGTCACCACTCATTAACAAATAATACTTTGACTTTGCAACCTCACAGGTAAAAACATCAATTTCGCCGCAGATAACACGGATATTCTCATCAACTACGGCTATTCTGCCCGATTTTCCAATAATATCGTATGTCACTGTGCCGTCATTATGCAAAACCCGTTTGGTTACATACTTTACCTCTCTGCCATCAAAGGTTTTAAGTAAGGCATCATTTTTATGTTTCTTTTTAAATAAAACCATATTTACTCAACAACAAATTTAATAATTACCTTTTTACCTTTTTTAATGATTATGCCGTCGGCAAAATCATCGGATGTAAAGCTTTGTGACGGATTGGTGGCTTTTACATCGTTAACGGATACACCGCCCTGCACAACAAGGCGCCTTGCTTCACCGTTAGAAGCTGACATACCGCCCTTTACCATTACAGAGAGCAATCCGATTTTACCGTCTGTAAAATCTTGAGCAGCAAGAGTTACTGTAGGCATATTTTCATGTGAACCTGCACCGGCAAACACTGCACGCGCGGTTTCTTGAGCACGGTTTGCTTCTTCTTCGCCATGAACAAGTTTTGTAAGCTCATATGCCAAAATTTCTTTAGCGGTATTAAGCTGACTGCCTTCCCATGAATCCATTTCATCAATCTGTTCAAGCGGTAAGAAGGTAAGCATACGAATGCATTTAAGCACATCTGCATCGGCAACATTGCGCCAATACTGATAAAAATCGTAAGGCGGAGTTTTGTTTGGGTCAAGCCATACCGCATTGCCTGCAGTTTTACCCATCTTTTTACCTTGTGAATCGGTAAGTAAAGTAATGGTCATAGCGTGAGCATCTTTACCCAATTTGCGGCGGATAAGCTCGGTGCCGCCGAGCATATTAGACCACTGATCATCGCCGCCAAACTGCATATTGCAGCCATATTCTTTAAACAGATAATAAAAGTCATAAGACTGCATAATCATATAGTTAAATTCAAGGAAAGAAAGTCCCTTTTCCATACGCTGTTTATAGCACTCAGCACGAAGCATATTATTAACCGAAAAACAAGCGCCAACATCTCGAAGCAGTTCTACATAATTAAGTTTTAAAAGCCAATCGGCATTGTTTATCATTTGTGCCTTGCCTTCTGAAAAATCAATAAAGCGTTCCATCTGGCGTTTAAAACATTCGGCATTGTGGTCGATATCCTCTTTCGTAAGCATTTTGCGCATATCGCTTCTGCCTGACGGGTCACCGATCATTGTAGTACCGCCGCCTATAAGAGCTATAGGCTTATTGCCTGCCATTTGAAGGCGCTTCATAAGAGTAAGCGCCATAAAATGCCCTGCTGTAAGGCTGTCTGCAGTACAGTCAAAGCCAATATAAAAGGTGGCTTTTCCGTTATTTATCATTTCTTTAATTTCTGTTTCGTTAGTAACCTGCGCTATAAGACCGCGAGCTACAAGTTCTTCATAAATACCCATTTTATCTTTTACTCCTGTCAATTAATTCTTTTGCAGAATTATATAAATTTTCGGTTATTTCTGTACCTGACATTATTCTTGCGATTTCGTGAATTCGGCTTTCGTAAGAAAGTGTCTGTACATTTGTATAAGTGCGACTGTTTTCTACTTTTTTTACAATTAGTAAATGATTTTCAGCGTATGCTGCAATCTGTGCCAAATGTGTTACACAAATAACCTGACGATTTTCGGCAACACAAGATAGCTGTATTCCAACTTTATCTGCCGCGCGGCCGCTTATGCCTGTATCAATTTCATCAAATATAAGCGTGTCAATATCATCTTTATCTGCAAGCACGCTTTTAATGGCAAGCATTATTCGAGAAAGCTCACCGCCAGAGGCAATTTTATGCAAAGGCTTAACACTTTCGCCTGCATTAGCGCTAATTAAAAACTCAACCGCGTCACAACCGTGCTTGGTATATCTGTCACGATTTACATTGATTGTAAAAATGACATTTGGCATATCAAGCAATTTAAGCACTTTAGTGACCTGCGCAGAAAATTTTTGCGCCGCAGCAACACGCGATTCGGTAAGCTTTTCACCCAAAGAAACAAGGCGTTCGGTCGAAGCATCTAATTCTTTAGATAGCTCTGCAATCTGTTTATCTGAGCAAACAATTTTTTCTAATTCTGCCCTTGAATTTTCTAAAAATTCAAGCACCTTTTCTTCATCGCTGCCGTATTTTAACATTAGTCTGTGCAGTATGTCAAGCCTTTCACGCAATTTTTCAGAATCTAAATTGCTATATTCTTCATTATCGGTAAATTTTCGAATATCAGCACTAATATCTTCAAGATTTAAAAGCACCTCTGATATGCGTTGTTCAAGCACAGAAAACTCATCATTTTTTGCAGACTCAATATATTTTTGTGCATTTCGGATAAGCGATACCGCACCGTCACTGTCATCTGTGCCGTTAAGACAATAGTTTGCATCATTTAAAGCCGATAATGTTTTTTCATAGTTTTCGGCAATTGTAAGCTTGTGCTTAATGTCATTAAGTTCGCCCGGTGTTACATTTGCTTCCTCAATTTCTTTTATCTGATACTGCAGTATATCTGCGCGGCGCTGTTTTTCGCTTTCATCGATTTCTTGGCTGTTGAGTTCGCGGCGAACTGCGTTAAAATGTTTAAATTCATTATAATACGCTTGCAATTCATTGCTGTTTTCGGCAAGTAAATCGAGATATAAATAATAATTGTCGGGGTCAAGCAAGCTTTGGCTATCGTGCTGACCGTGTATATTTATAAGATTTTTTGAAACAGCCTTTAGCACAGTGGCTGTAGCAGGTCTGCCGTTAATTTTTATAGAACTGCTGCCATGTGACAGCATTCGGGTAATCAACAAATTACCGTATTGGTCGGTATCAAAACCGTTGTCGCGCAGCAAACACAAAGACTCATTTGACAAATCGCAAAACAAAGCAGAAACTAATGCATTATCGCAACCTGCCCGTATTAAGTCTTTTGAGGTACGCTCACCCAATATAGCGTTTATAGCATCTATTATAATTGATTTACCGGCACCGGTTTCACCTGTTAATACATTAAGCCCTGTGCCAAAATCAATATCGTTTTTTTCTATTACTGCAATATTTTCTATATGCAAAGATTTAATCATAAAAATACCTTACATCATTTTTTTAAGTTCATTAGTTAATTGCTGTGCCTGCGCTTCACTATGGGTAATAATAAAAATTGTATCATCACCCGCAATAGTGCCGAGCATCATTTCATTAAACATAGCATCAATAGCAACACAAACGCTTGAAGCCATACCGCTCATACACTTGATAACTATATCATTAACCGCATATTCAACGCTTTTGGCATAGCGTGAAAAAATTTCGCGATAATGTGCAAACGACTGCTTTTCGCTGCTTTTTAACTGACTGCTTACATAACGGTAATTACCGTCTGCATCATGACCTTTAATAAGACGCAGTTCTTTAATATCGCGCGAAACGGTTGACTGTGTAACTTTAAAACCGGCTTCTTGCAGTAAATTTTGAATATCATCCTGCGTTAATACTATATTTTTTTCAATTATTTCTAATATTTTTTGCTGTCTTTTTTTCTTCATTACATGCCACTCCTTGCATCACGGAATTTTAAGGAAAGTGTTTTATAAAACGAACGGTCATTAAGCCGAACAAGTTTTACAACCTGCTTCGACGCAGTAATATAAAGTTCGGTATAAGGCTTTATATTTGTTACTTTTCTGCCATCGACAGACAAATAAATATCAGTGCGTTTTTTTGAAAAAGCCTTTATTTTAATTGTTTTTTCGCCGTTTATAAGAATGGGTTTTGCCGCAAGTGTATGTGAACAAATAGGTGTTAAACACGCGCATTTCATAGTGGGGTCAATAACAGGACCACCTGCCGACATTGAATACGCAGTAGAACCTGTAGGGGTAGCCGCAATAAGACCGTCAGCGTGATAGGTAATAACATCACCGCCATCAACCGATGCGGATATATCAATTATTCGTGAAATATAACCGCTTGATATAACAGCATCATTAAGTGCATCAAACTCGTTTATAATTTTACCGTTTTCTTTTGCGGTTATATGCAACATCATGCGTTCTTCAATGGTATATTCACCGCTTTTTAATTTAGCGAGCTGTTTATACTCGTTCTGTTCGATATTTGCAAGATATCCGACTCTGCCGGCATTTATACCAAGCAAAGGCTTGCCGTCAGCAGCTGCACGCTTTGCATAACGAATAATAGTACCGTCGCCGCCTATTGTTATAATTATATCGGCTATTTTGTAAAGTTCATCTTCGGGGGCAAGTTCATAACCGGCACAGCAAATACTGTCCGGTAAATATGCCTTTATACCGCATTCTTTAAAAAATGCTCCTATTTTTTCAACGGTATCTGATGAGCCGCGTTTGTCAAGGTTTGGTATTACGGCGACTGTCAATGTACTTCCTCCTTTAAAGCGCTATATGATGCTTCAACAACCTGTTGTGCATTATAGGTAAACTCTTTTGCCTCATTATCACTTTTTTCAATATAACACAAATACTCTATATTACCTTCGGGGCCTTTAATTGGCGAAAAATCAAGACCTAAAAGCGAAAATTTATTTTCTTTTACTATAGACATTACCTTTTCAATCACAGAAATATGAACTGATTTATCGCGAACTACACCCTTTTTGCCAACATTTTCTTTACCGGCCTCAAATTGAGGTTTTATAAGGCAAACTGCCCTACCGCCGGTCTTTAAAAGTGTTCGCATAACCGGAATTATGAGTGATAACGAAATGAAAGAAACATCTACCGATGCAAAATCTAATTTGTCAGGCACCTGTTCACTTGTTACATATCTAAAGTTGGTGCGTTCAAGGTTAATAACACGCTCATCGGTGCGCAATTTCCAAGCAAGTTGACCGTATCCGACATCAATAGAATACACCTTTTTAGCCCCATTTTGAAGCATACAATCGGTAAAACCACCCGTAGATGCGCCTATATCGGCACAGATACAGTCTTTTAAAGAAATATTGAAACTTTTAACTGCTTTTTCAAGCTTTAAGCCGCCTCGACTTACATATTTTAATGTTTCACCGCGCACTTCTATAATATCATCGGGTTTAACAGTTGCACCTGCTTTATCTGACTTTTGATTATTTACATAAACAATGCCCGACATTATTATTGCTTTGGCTTTTTCGCGGCTTTCGGCAAATCCGCGCGATACAAGCGCGCAGTCAAGCCTTTCTTTTTCTGACATAAATTTATTACCTACAATCTATTTTCTTACTGACAATTTCAATCATTGAATTAGCATCTAATTTATATTTTTTTAGTGCTGATGATATGGTAGAAGCAGGTACAAACTCATTTTCAATAGCCTGTACATTATAACTACCGCTATACCCTTGCTCTAACAATCTGCAACCCACATGCTCGGCTATACCGCCCGCGCGCACACCCTCTTCAAAGAAGAATATTTGCTTATAATTTTTAAGTATATCTATAATTTCAGAAGATATGGGGTAAATCTTATTAAGTTTTATAAGGTCGGTGTTATCAAGCTGTTTAACTGCATCAACAGCATTTGAAAAAATTCTGCCGTAAGTCACGATTACCTTTTCGCCGTTGTTAGAAATCACGGTATAGTCACCGCTTATTTCACCGGCATAATTATTATTTTCGCATCCTCTTGGATATCTAATTGCGCAAAGTTCATTGTTTGCAGCAGTATCGTAAATCATTTTTTGAAATTCATCATAAAAACACGGAGAATATATATTAACATTAGGTATTGTTGATAAATATGCTACATCAAAAATACCCTGATGGCTTTCACCGTCATCACCTACAATACCTGCCCTGTCTACAAGCAATTTAACAGGCAAATTAGCAATAGCGGCATCGTGAAGAACTTGATCATAACCGCGCTGTAAAAATGATGAATAGACTGCAAAAAACGGTATCATACCTTTTGATGCAAGGCCTGCCGCAAAAGTAACGGCATGCTGTTCTGCAATGCCTACATCAAAAAAGCGTGTGCGATATCTTTTTGAAAAATCATAAAGTCCTGTTCCCTCTGTCATGGCGGCTGTTATTGCGCAAATTCTTGGATTCTTTGCCGCAAGGCTGCAAAGTGTTTCGCCGGCTACATCGGAATAGGATTTATTGTTACATGTGTATTTGCCCTTTTCAATATCAAACGAAGATACACCGTGATAATCTTTAGGCTCATT
>JBJFGD010000246.1:0-8333 GCA_051892355.1 Acutalibacteraceae bacterium
GGGCGTTCAGTCAGCTTAAAGCGGGGAAACGGATTAAAAAATTTGTGTGGTACAAGTGCTTCTGCAAGTGCTTCGGTTGCCATAGAAATGCTTTTTAACTTGATTTTTTTAAGAGCTTTTTTTAAATTTTCAAGAGTTTTTTTATCGGCAAGGCCGTCTATATAGCTTAGTGCTATATCAACTTTTGAATTGCTTGAAATTGACATATATTCCATTCGCAGATTTTCGCTTCGTATGCGGCGGCGAATCAGTGAGGTGTTCATAATAAGTGTTTCGACAAAGCCATCACGCGAGCCGCGAAGCGATTTATCTTTTTGAGGCTCTTCGGTAGAACGGGCAGGGTAGGTGCGGGTGTCGATAAGCAAAGCACCTTTTATGCCGTCTATTATTAAAACTGCGGGGCCTGAAAGCACATTATTTATAGCGGTGTCAATATCATATGTGAAGTCAACTTCTACATAAGGCATTTTATCAAGCGAAAATTCTTGCATATCGCAGATTTTTTCAACATCTTCTTGCGTTTGTTTAAAAAGATATTCAAGCATTTTCTCAAAAACTTCATCTTTAATAAAACCGTCTATAAAATATAGTGCCGACACTTTTCCGCCTATAAGCAGATTGCGCTTTATTATGTCAAAATTTATATCTGTATTAAGCCGCAAATCCATTTCTTTTTCAAAGTTTTTATATTCAAACAAAAATAAACACCTCTTTAACATATATCATTTCCGTTAAAGAGGTGTTTATTTATCTTTAGTTATTTTTTATCAGACGGTGTTTGATAAATTCGTACATAGTCAACAATCATTTCGGAATATTTTCCTGCTGGAAGTGTTACATCACCGGCCCACCACTCGCCGAAATGTGAGCTTATAAGCATATATGCAGGTTGATTACATCCGCCTTGTGCTTGGGTGCGTGCGGTTACATTACCGTCTACCATAAAGACATATTCGTCCGGTGTCCAACGCACTGCAAAGGTGTGGAAATTGCCGTCAAATACATCGGGAATTGGGCTTAATTCGTTGTAAACATTCCACGATTTTGTATGTTCATAGCCGTCCCAATGAACTGCGTGACTTGGAATTTTTGTATCAAAAATTGTTTCAACAACATCAATTTCAGCACCGTTTACACTTGAATTATCATCCGGGGCGTCACCGTCCATATCACCCGCCAGCAGCCAAAAAGCGCCCCAAAATCCGGTTGTGCGGTGTGGAATCATACTGATTTCATAATATCCGTATGTGGAATCATATTTATCTTTTGTAGTAATCGCACCTGATTTACGCGTGTATCCGTATTTGGGGTCGGGGGTATCAAGAATGGATACTCTGTTTACAAGATGACCCTTACCGTCAAGGAATATTGAATCAGGCGAATAAAAATACTGCCAATCTGCAGAGTCCCATACATTCCATACTTTAGTATTAAGTGTTGTGCCATCGAAATTATCTTCAAATATCAAATCCCACTTATCAAATTTAATTTTGAAATCAAGACTTGTTTTGGAAAATTTATGTGTTGCCGTAAGGGTAACATAATCGTGTTTCTTTTTGTATTCGTACGGTATGGTAACAACTTTTTCATTCACTGTAACACCTTTGTCATCACAAGTGATGTCAGTCACATAACCTATATTGCTGCCCTTGTCGGTTAAAACACCGGTAATTTCATATTCTGCATCACCGTAGGGAATATCTTTTATGCAGTTGTATTCAACAGATTTAATTGAGTTAAAACCATATTTTTCTTCCATGTTAATATTCTCATTTCCTTCGTCTGAAATTGTATTGCCCTGTGAATTTGTTGATGAGGTTGATGTGCTTGAGCTTTGCGTTGTTTTGCTTGCAGTAGCATTTTTACTGCTATCATCAATTTCAGTTTCTTGATAGATACTGGTGACAATAGATGAATAAATGTAATTTGATGACAAATCATTATCGGCCTTTTTACAGGCTGTAGCCGCCAGCAATAACATAAAGCCCAATGTCAAGCATAATATTTTTTTAATAGTCATTGTTTTCACCTGAATTTTTATTAAAATTATTTTTTTTGCACACGGATTTAATAATACCTATAACCATTATAACAGATATTGCCGAAAACAGTAAGATGCCGACGATTATTATTATGTTTATAAAATCAAAATGATTTTCTTTTTCTTTGTTTACGGCATTAAGCGAAAGAGTTTTGAATATTGACTGTATTTCTGCACTTGTGGTTTCGCCCTGATTATAGCAGGATAAGTAAAATGTTTGACCGCTGCAAATTGTTATGTACTGAGTAACGGTATAAACACCGCCGCTGTCTTTTAAAGTATCTTTTACCATAATATATTTTCTGCCGTTGTTTACAACAATCGTGCGGGTGCTTTCTTCGTCATCACTTACGGCGCTCATAAACTCGCTCAATTGTTCGTCGTTAAGGTATGAAATATCATCAACAGCAGAAGAAAAATTATCGGTAAAAGCCGAAAGCCTTATTTGTGTTTTTGTGTCATCTGACACAGCCAGATACAAAAGACCGTTTTTGTTAAAATAGGTATTAAGCTCATCGGCAGTCATATTAAGTTTTTGCGAAATTTCAGTAAGGTCATCACCGCGACTTACCGAGGTGAAATCCAAACCCGGAGATATTGTGTATTCATAATTTGCGGCGCTTACATTAAATGTGAGCAATAACATTAAAGCCGCGATAACAGCTAAAATTTTGATTTTCAAAAAATCACCTATATTATATTATTTTGTCTTTTTGCGGCAGTCAGTGTGTTTTGCATTAAGGTAGCTATTGTCATAGGACCTACACCGCCCGGAACAGGGGTAATATAAGAAGCTTTTTGAGATACCGCCTGAAAATCAACATCACCGCAAAGTTTACCGTCGCTGTTGCGATTCATACCAACATCAATTACAACGGCACCGTCTTTAACCATATCTGCTGTTACAAAATTAGCTTTTCCTACAGCGGCAACTAATATATCAGCTTTAGAAGTTACTTCGCATAAATTTTTGGTTTTTGAATGACATATTGTAACAGTTCCGTTTTTATGTAACAGCAACATTGCCATAGGTTTACCTACTATATTTGAACGGCCTATTACAACACATTCTTTACCCGATACATCAATATTGTAGTATGCAAGCATTTCCATAATACCGGCAGGTGTGCAGGGCAGAAAATCATAGTCACCTATCATTATTTTGCCTACATTTACGGGGTGAAAGGCATCGACATCTTTTTCGGGTGAAATTGCGTCGATGACCGCTTTTTCATCAAGACCTTTAGGAAGAGGTAATTGGCATAAAATTCCGTTTACGGTTTTATCGTTATTAAGCTGTTCTATAAGCGATAAAATTTCTTCTTGATCGGTGTCAGCGGGCAAAACATATTCTTTTGAGATAATTCCCAACTGTTCGCAGGCTTTCTTTTTGTTTGCAACATAAATCTTTGAGGCAGGGTCTTCACCTACAAGAATTACCGCAAGGCAAACGCTAACGCCTTTTTGATTTAATATTTTTACTTCATCGGCAACGCGTTGTTTTACTGCTGCCGATACGGTTTTTCCGTCAATTATATTACTCATTTGTTTCTACCTCCGAAGTAGTAATGCTTTCTTCCGGTTCTTCGGTTATTATTTCATTCTCTGCATCTTCTGCAAACATTGAAATATAATCGCCCTCGCTTGCTACAGATTTTTGTTTTTTGCGTATTACAAAAATTGCAATAGCGGCGCTGATACATAGTATAATTGAAACCAAAACCGACACTCGAATATTGCCAATCATAAGGCTGTCGGTTCTAAGATTTTCTACTATGGCCCTTTCAAATCCGTACCATACACAGTACATAAGTGTAATTTCACCGCTGAAATGACGCTTTTTAGAAAAATGATTAAGTACAAAAAATCCTGCTATGCACCATATGGATTCATATAAAAAGCATGGATGTACAAGACCTTCACCCATTTCGCTGATTGTACGGGTGCTTTCCATACCCCACCAACTGCTGCCTGTAAAACTGCCGTATGCTTCTTGATTAACAAAATTTCCCCAACGGCCTATGCCTTGACCTATAAGAAACGCGGTAGCCGCAAGGTCAAACATATCAAGTATTTTTATTTTTCTTAATTTGCACATTAAAGCGCCGCAGGCAAACGCACCGATTACCGCGCCGTAAATTGCAATTCCCGAAAATCCGCTTGAATCACCAAATCCGAAAAAGTCACTTATGCTTTCAAGTTTTACACCGTCAAAAATCACATAATATGTTCTGGCACACAGTATTGATACAGGGGTAGTAACAATAACTACATCAAGCATACGGTCAACATTAATATTAAAGCGAGATGCGTTTTTAATACCGTAAATAATTGCCAGCATAAAACCTAAAGCTATAATTATTCCGTACCAATATATATCCCAGCCGTTGCCTATAGGCAATGTAAATGCAATGGGCTTAAGGGTTAAATGAATTCCGAAAATTGTTACATCATAACTCATTTTTTTAGTCCTCCAAAGGATTTATAACCGACAAAACGGCATTTTCATCGTCAAATATGTCAAAGCGCTTGAAAACATCGTCATAACTTACCGTTTTAAGCAATTTGATTTCATCAAAGAGGTTGTAATCAAACATGGCACATTCGGTAAGTTTCATTGCAAGGTTTTCGACACTGTTGAATTTTCTGACAGCACTGCCGTACATGCCGCATTTTACAGCCGAAAACAGCTTTTTATCAATACCTTCAATCCGCAGTCTTTTAATTTCTGCCTTAATTTCTTCGGCTACTCGTTTTGGGTTATTAGATTCGCCCTCAAAAATTACAGCGGCATATCCGTTACCGTTAAAGTATTCGCAGTCAAACTCATCATTTATAAGGCCTGCGTTCATAAGGCGCGCATATAACGGCGAAGCATCACCGCAAATGATTTCAAGCAACAGATTTACGCACACTTTGCTTTTAAGTCTGCGGTAAGGGGTTGCAATTTTCTGCTTATATCCAAAACAAAACATAGGCATATTAACAGCGAGTTTTTGCTCTACATAGTTAGTAACAACGCCCTGCGGTTCGTCAAATTCACCTCGGGTTATTTCTACAGCCTTTTTATTAATTATAGAATTTTCTATTTGTTTTAAAGTTTTATCGGTATTAACATTGCCTGCAATGCAGATAAACATATTTGCCGGATTATAAAATGTTTCATAGCATTTATAAAGCAGATCAGCATTGATTTCTGCAATGGATTCTACCGTTCCGGCAATATCTATACGCACAGGGTGGCAGTGATACATAGATTCAAGCAGATTAAACATAACCCGCCAAGAGGGGCTGTCATCATACATTCTGATTTCTTGCCCTATAATTCCTTGTTCTTTTTTCACCGTTTCTTCGGTGAAATAGGGTGACTGTACAAAATTTAAAAGAATATCTAAATTCTCATAAAACTTATCACTGCACGAAAACAAATAACATGTGCGGTCAAAAGAGGTAAACGCATTGGCAGAGGCGCCTGTTTTTGCATATTTGGTAAAAGCGTCGCCGTCTTCACTTTCAAAAAGTTTGTGCTCAAGATAATGTGCAATACCCGGGGGCACATCAATTTCTTCGCCGCCGTCTTTTGAAAAACGGGTATCTATAGAGCCGTATTTTGTGCCGAATATAGCATATGAAGAAGAATATTGCGGCTTTTCCATAATGTATACCGTAAGTCCGCAGGGTAGCTTTGCCTTGACATAACTTTCATCTGCAAAGCCTTCAAAAACTTGTTTTTCCATTACAAGTTACCCCCTTTAGGTAAAAGTTTATATACGGTGTGAAGGTTTACACCCTTTGCTGCGGTTATAACATCATCGCGTGTAATGTGAGATATTATTTCTGCAACATCTTCGGGTGATATAATTTTTCCGCCAAAGTTTTTTATTGAGTACCATATATCAATTAATTCTTGACTGTCATTGTAAGATTTAAGTGAATCGGTAATGCTCTTGATTGATGACTCAAATTCAGTGTCATCAAATTCGCCGCGCTTCATAGCGTCTAATTGATTAAGAATTTCAGCTTGAGCTTTTTCGGCATTTGCTGCTTCAACACCGCTGGCAACCGTAATAAGACCTTTAACTTTAACGGGTGAGGCAGAGCAGTAATAGCAAAGACTCATTTTTTCACGGACATTGTTAAACAGTTTTGAATAAGGCCCGCCGCCGAAAATGTCGCACATAACTGTAAGCGAAGCGGCGGTTTCGTCATCGCCGTAAATATCACTTGAAAATCCTAAACACAGCTTGCCCTGCGCAATATCCATATTTTCGGTAACTGTGTTTACGGTTTTTGCCTTGCGTGTGGGTGCGTTTGCAGTGCAATCGGTAATGTTTTGGCGGTTAATGTTTTGAAGCTTATGTGAAATGCCGTCAAAAAGACCTTGAGGCATACTTCTTGAAATTACATTAACACGCAAAAATGCGTGAGATAAAACATCGCACCAAGCTTGGTATAACGATTCACCTGTAATTTTTTCTACATCGGCTTCGGTTCCGCATTTTGGCGTGCCGTAAGGATCGCCTTTATACATTTCTTCAATTAGGCGATTTTTGGCATATATGCGTTTTTCGCTCAGTTCGCCTTTAATATGTTCAATAGCCTTGCGTTTTTCACGGGCGATATCCTCACTGCAGAAAGCGCCGTTTTCAATTTTAGGTTCAAATACCAATTGCGAAAGCAGTTGTATTGCACTGTCGCAGAGCGACTCATTATCAAGTGTATATCGGTCATCAATAACAGAAACCGAAATTTTAAGCAGTTGGTAATCACCAACTTTTTCAGCCGATGCAGAAAGCTCTGCTCCATAAAGTTTTGATAATTTGAAATTAAGTTTTGAAAAATCAGGATACTGTTTGCTGCAGGTAGTAAGCACAAACGGTAACAGCGCATACTCGGCTGCATGTTCGCGTGTTAGCGGCATATAAAAATTAAATGAAACAAGAGTTGTGTTAAAACGGCCGTTTTTAATAAATACGACCTCGGCTCCGTCTGATAGAGGCATAATTTTTGCTGACATTTAATTCCTCCTAAAATTATACATTTATATCAAAGTCTTTAAGCATAACGCTTAAAGTGCAAACAGGCAATCCTACAACACTGTAATAATCGCCGTCAATACGGCTGACAAATTTTGAGGCTATGCCCTGAATACCATAGCCGCCGGCTTTATCCATAGGCTCTTTGGTTTTAATGTAATCAAAAATTTCAGTGTCTTCAAGCTTTCTGAAAGTTACGGCTGTAGCGACAACTCGTGTGTTGTATTTTTTACCTCTCATTACCGTAACAGCGGTTAAAACATTATGTGTATTGCCTGATAAACTTTTAAGCATTTTTTCTGCATCGCGTTCATCTTTGGGTTTGCCCATAACTTTACCGTTTAATTCGACTATTGTATCAGCAGAAATTATGACGGCATCATCACTTGTATGTTTTGCAGCCTCATATGCTTTTTCAAAACTTAAACGGGCAATTTCATCACTGATAGGAAGGTTAGGATTTATGGTTTCATCTATATCTGCAGACATAATTTCAAAATCAACATTCAAAAGTTTTAAAAGTTCTTTTCTGCGGGGTGATTTTGAAGCTAAAATAACCTTCATAAAGACTACCTTCCATAGTAATAATATTCTTTACTATTTTATCATATATTAAATATATTTTCAATGGGTATTCAATAATATTTTTTCTTGTATTTATCAATATATTGTGGTATAATCAAAAATAATTGTATGTATAGGTGGTAATTGTTATGAAATGCCCTTTTTGTGCTTATGAAGAAAGCAAGGTAATTGACTCTCGCCCAACAGATGAGGGCGAGCGCATACGCAGACGCCGCGAATGTCTAAAATGCGGCAAACGCTTTACAACTTATGAGATGATTGAAAGTCTTCCCATAATAGTAATTAAAAAAGACGGTTCTCGCGAAAGCTTTGACCGTCAGAAATTGCTTACAGGTATGTTGCGTGCCTGTGAAAAACGACCGGTTTCTATAGAAACTCTTGATAGGGCTATTTCTGATATCGAAACCGTTATACAAAATTCACTTGACCGTGAGGTTAGCAGTGTTAAAATCGGCGAACTTGTTATGGAAAAATTAAAAGATATTGATGAGGTAGCCTATGTGCGCTTTGCATCGGTTTACCGCCAGTTTAAAGATATTAACACATTTATGACCGAACTTAACAAACTACTCAGCAAATAGGAGATTTTTTAAAAAATGGACAACCGCGAATTAATGGCAGAGCTTTTATTGCCTAATATTGATAAAACTCCACAGTATTATGAAGATATG
>JBJFGD010000247.1:0-8303 GCA_051892355.1 Acutalibacteraceae bacterium
GTAAAGAAGACACACGCATACTCACCGTAACCGAAACAGGCTACGGCCGAATAAGCCCCATTTCTTGCTACCGTTTGCAGTCTCGCGGCGGTAAAGGTCTTACCAACTATAAGGTAGAAAAATACGGCGATGTTGCTGCCGTTTTACCTATAGAGAAAAACGAAGATATTATAATGATTGCTTCTAACGGCATAGTTATTCGTATATTCGGTGATACTATATCTGAATTTGCCCGCCCGGCAAAGGGTGTTCGCGTAATGCGCGTGGCAGAGGGTGAACGCATACTTTCGGTTGCTAAAGCCGAGCACGATGAGGCAGAGGTCAACGATGCACCCGAAGCTGCCGATGCCGATGCAGGCGCAGTAGAATCAGAAGAAAAAGAATAATAAAAGATGAATTGCATTTGCGCCTTTTGCTGAATGCAATTCATCAATTTAAGGTTTTGAGGAAATATTCAAAAGGAGTATTTCTATGTTTGAAGAAAATAATTTTACACCGCAAAATGAGGGCGAGCCTCAATTTAACAACGCTCCGCCACAACCGTATATGCAGTATATTCCATACGGTTTCACCCCCGAAACCTACCGCGAAAAAAAAGAAATACGAAAAATTGCTATGGTTGTGGGTATACCGTGTATTTGTTTGTCATTAATAGTATTTGTGTGGTCATTCATATATCTGTTTTTAACAACAAAGATAGGCGGGCTTAGCTACAATGCCGCGATAGAGCTTGCAAATAACCCGGCCGTTCAGCAGGTTTTGCAGGTGATACTGTCTTGCCTAATGTTTTTAGTTCCGTTTCCTATAGCGGCTAAATGCGCAGGCTACCGAATTGACAGTACAATAAAATTAGGCAAACCTAAAGACGGCACATTTTTACCCTTTTTTCTTTTTGGAATAGGTTTTTGTTCGTTTGCTAATATAGCAATGAGTTATTCATCAGCCTTTTTCAGAAGAATAGGCATTGACTATGAGGTAGATTACGGCAAAAACCCAAGCGGCTTTTTTGGATTTTTGCTTACATTTATTGCAACAGCCATTGTGCCGGCTTTGGTAGAAGAATTTGCTTGCCGAGGAATAGTTTTAGGTCTGCTAAAAAAATACGGCGAAGCATTTGCTGTTATAACTTCATCGGTAGTTTTCGGTGTTATGCACGGCAACTTTGATCAAATGCCCTTTGCCATTATGGTTGGTCTGATTTTAGGCTACATTTATGTAAAAACAGGCAGCATATGGGTTAGTGTAGCAGTTCACGGCGCAAACAATGCCATATCGGTAATATTTACTTATCTTGAAGATATTGCCAGCATAAATGCGCAAAATCTTTTATATCTTATTTATTTAATGTTTAGTATGTTGGCGGCAATTTTAGGGGTATATATGCTTTCAAAGAAGAACAAATCAGACACTAATGATTTTGAACTTGAAAAAAGCAACACCTTTGCAACCAACAAACAAAAATACACTTGGTTTTTTACTTCTTGGATTATAATTGTATTTTTGGCATTTAATTTTATTGAATCACTTACCTATTTTGTAGTTTAGGGGCGATGTTATGCAAAGCCGTTTTATGGACAGGGCAATTGAGCTTGCCCAAAAAGCGGGAATTTCAGGTGAGGTGCCTGTTGGTGCGGTAATTGTAAAAGACGGCGAAATTATTGCTGAGGGTTATAACCAGAGGGAACAAAAAAAGAATGCCCTTTCTCACGCAGAAATTGAGGCAATAAACAACGCTTGCAACGCGTTAGGTGATTGGCGGCTTGACGGTTGCACAATGTATGTTACGCTTGAACCCTGCCCTATGTGCACAGGCGCAATAATAAACGCGCGCATAAAAGAGGTTGTGTTCGGTGCGTATGACATAAATTGCGGCTGCATGGATTCGGCAATTAATATTACAAGCCTACCCTTCGCATCAGATATTACCGTTTACGGCGGCATCAAAGAGGACGAATGTAAAAGCTTGCTGACAGAATTTTTTAAAGATAAAAGATAAAGAAAAACAGAGGCAGAAGTATATGTGTAGGTGTTGAATTTGAAAATCAGAAAAAACGGATACGGCACAGAAAATATTGTTGGTAAAAATATAGAAAAATTACGAAAAGAAAAAGGTATAAAGCAAAAAGAATTTATTGCAAAATTACAGATTGCCGGGTTAGATATAAATCCTACAAGCTATTCTAAATTAGAGGGTCAAGTTCGGTTGGCTACCGATAAAGAAATTTTTATAATAGCAAAGGTTTTAAATGTTAAAATAGACAGTCTTTTTAATAATGAATAAAAAAAGAAAAAAGGCAGAGTCACTTTTGATTGTGACTCTGCCTTTAAAAAATTAAAATGTGTTTTCTTTTGTAAATTTAACAAGGTCATCAACTGTTGTAAATGCAAGGCCTACAACCGTATCAGCTGCACCGTAATAAAGTGCAATGCGACCGGTATCCTTGTCACACATAGCGGTACACGGAAATACAACATTTTGCACATCGCCAACCTGTTCGTAAATTTCACGAGGGCTTAAAATATACTTTTTACTGCGATACAAAACCTTGCTCGGGTCGTCGCGGTCAAGTATTGCACTGCCTGCATAGTATGTCAAGCCGTTGCAGGTCGTTTTAACGCCGTGATAAATAAGCAACCAACCCTCATCGGTTTCAATCGGGGTGGGTCCGCTGCCTATTTTTACCGATTGCCAACCGCCTTTCGTTTCCATTACCAATCTATGCTGACCCCAGTATTTAAGGTCTGGGCTTTGGCTCATATAAATATTACCAATGTCAGAATGTGCAGGCGCCATCGGGCGTGAAAGCAATACATAATTTCCGTTTATCTTGCGTGGAAACAACGCACCGTTTCGATTATAGGGCAAGAAGGGATTTTCCATACGGTAAATATTTTCAAAATCGTCGGTATATGCAAGACCTATTGTGGGATCCCAGTTTTTCATACCTGTGCACCATATTATATAGTATCTGCCTTCGATTTCGCAAATTCGCGGGTCATAGCCATATGGATACGGTACACCCTCTATTTCGTTAGCAAACTTAAACGGTTCATCTTCAATTTCCCAATGGATGCCGTCTTTGCTTTTGCCTTTATGCAAAAGCGGAAGCATATCGGTTTTATCGCAACGGAAAATGCCGCGAAATTCACCTTTAAAGGGAACTACCGAGCTATTAAATACACTGTTTGCATCTTCAATGTCATCACGGGTTAAAATAGGGTTTTCGCTGTAACGCCATACTACATCCTTGCAAGTCGTCGGTTTTTCTTGCCAAGGAAGATTAGGAATAGATGTGCCGCCAATTACCTTTGCCATAATAGTGTACCTCTCTTTTAAAAAATATTTTATATTGTGCTGAAGAGCATTTTGGTATTACTTAAAATATAAATTGTTTCTAAAAAAATTTTATCACTCATATTTGTGGCAATCTACTCATAAATCGATAATATATTACTATTTTTCGGCTTTTTATAAATTTGTTGCTTTTTTGTAGCGCGCGAGTTAGAATGTAAAGGGTGACTGTAAAAAATGTCTGAAGTTATAAAGAATACAATAGAAGAATATATAGGTGAAAAAAGCAATTTTCATATTAAAGGAAGTCGCTTTAGTGATTGCGGCAATATTCAGTTGCACTTTCATGAGTATTATGAAATTGAAATAATTGCAGAAGGTTCGGGCATTATTACACTAAACGGTAAGGAAATTCGCTTTAAAAAAGGAATGGTGTTTTTTATATTGCCCAATGATTTTCACCAATTTTGCTTTTTTGAACCTACTACAATTTATAATATAAGCTTTTGCGAGAACGTTCTGTTTGAAAATTCAAGTTCTAAAAAGACCATAAAAAAAACCAATACATTTTTGACTGTAACACCTAACCAACTTAAAGATATTATAACTATGTGTGATACTATAATAAAATTAAAAGATATCAATGCAAAAAGCCGACAGTATCTGCTTAAATCGGTGCTTGAATTATTTCCAAAGCTATATACCGTTGAACGAGTGGCAACCTATTCAAATATTGCCCAGGCTCATATTGAAAACCGTTTCAAAGAAAACATTTCGGCAAAATCGGTAGCGCGCGAATGTTCTGTAAACGAAGACTATCTAAATTTTATATTCAAAAAAGAATTTGGTTTCACCGTAACCGAATACATACGAAAAAAACGGCTTGAATACGCCGACATATTACTCAAAAGCACCGATTTGCCCATATCAGAAATAGCGTTTAATTCGGGATTTCAATCAATACAAACATTTAACCGACTTTACAAAAAAACATACAATATGTCGCCGACACAAAACCGAAAGTATAAAATGGAGCAATAGTTTGAATATTGCTTTTGATTTTTGCTATAAAAAAGGAAACAAAGAAATTTCTTTGTTTCCTTTTTATCGTTATTTAATTAGTTTATTTTAGGCAAGCTTGCGGCCGCTACCGACTGGCCAACACGACGAGCGTTTTCATCAGGGATATTAAGCTTAATCTTTTTAGCAAGCTCGGGGAATTCTGTATCAAGAACCTCTTGTGCGCGCTCAAGTAGAATTTCGCCGCCCTTACCGCTGGTTACACGGCCCATAATAAGAACATGCTTAATGTCATAGAATTCACTGTAGTAAGCGATTGCATAACCAAAGTATGCGCCGATGGTGTCATAAATAGCGGCAGCGCGCTCATCGCCCTCTTTCATAAGGTTTTGAACAACCTTAAGCTTTTCTGCGGGTGAAAGATTTTCATCAAGCTCGATACCTGCTGCGGGGGCAAGTTTAATAACACCGTCTTGTGAGAAGTATTTAACACCGCAACCGTAGTCGCCCGACCATTCATCTACCATAGCGTCGGTGCAGAAATCAACAGGCGCAAATGCAAGCTCATTAAGCCAGCCTGTAATATTGCCCTGTGGGTCAACATAGCCTGCAGCCTCTGATGTGCCCATTGCTATGCCAAGCACCGAATTGTCATTTAAGTTCATAGCGCCTGCCAAAGCGGTAACATCACCGTCGTTTGCAACTTCAATCGGAATATTTTCACCGATTTCTTTTGCAACATCGAGGTACATATTTTTAACTTTCTTTTCAAAGTCTTCTTCATTAACTTTAAGGAATAATGATGCAACCATTATGCGGTTGTCAATATAAACACCTGCACTTGAAACACCGATAGCATCAACACGCGGCATTTTAGAAGCGGCTGTTTTCATAGCCTCAAGTATGCCTTGGTAGTGATAATCGGGGTCAGAGTTGGTTTTAGGAAACCAAACAACTTCTTCAGAGTATACGCTTTCGCCGTCAATAACCGCGCTTACCTTACGGTCAGAGCCGCCCGCATCAAAGCCGATACGGCAACCGTCAAGGTGACGGCCTACAGGGGAAGCAGAAGATTTATCTTTAGGCGCATCTGCAAGTGCAACAACTTTTACCTCAAACTTTGCTTCATATACCTGCTCCATAAAATTAACATCAAAGTCACGGGCGCCGCCGTGGCTGTAAGCCTCTTTAATTTTGTTGCCTACAACCTCGCTGCCTGCGATGATGATTTTATAACCGCCTGCAACCCACAAAAGAGTTTTAACAATACGCTCAACAAAGTTAAAGTTTTCGGCGTCTTTGCCTATGCCGTCTGCAAATATACGGGTTTTATATGTAGTAGTATAACCCTTGTTGCGTTCAACTGCGATAACGATGTCCTGACCGTTTTCTTTGGTTGCTTCGCGCATTTCGCGGCAAACAACCGACATAGGTGCAAACTGTGGGTCAAGTTTAGCTTTTACTTTAAGATTCATATCTGATTTCTCCTCCGATAATGGTTTTTTGCACATTAAAGCTGTTATCTGTGATTATGATATCAGCATCTTTACCTACATCAAGCGAGCCCTGTTTATCTTGAATGCCCAATGTGGTTGCAGGGTTGAGTGAAGCGCCGTTTACGCATTCGTTAAGCGGAATATTTGAATTTGTGTAAACATTCCAAACACCTTTGTTTAGCGGCAATACGCTGCCGGCAACCGTTCCGTCTTCAAGACGGCAAACAATATCGTTATAAATAATCTTTGTACCGCCCAAGGTGTATTCGCCGTATGGCAGACCGCCGGCAGGCAGACAGTCGGTAATAAAGCAAAGTTTTCTGCCTTTAAGCTTCCATAAAATATCATAAAAACAACTGTTTACATGGAATGTGTCAACAATAACTTCGCATGAAACATCGCTGTTAAAAGCGGCTGTAACAACACCGGGTGCGCGGTGAGCAAGGGGTGTCATTGCGTTAAAGAGGTGGGTTACATGCTTTACGCCGATTGTGGTAGCCTTCATAGCCGTGTCATAGTCGGCAGAGGTGTGACCCATTGACATAACAACATCGGTGTCACGCGCAATTTCGCGAAGTGCCGCAAAGTCTTCGGTATCGGTTTCGGGCGCTAATGTAATAATCTTGATTATATCAGCGTATTCTTTAACAAACTTGGCATCGGGTTTTAATATGTATTTTGGATCTTGCGCGCCCTTTTTGCTTTCGCTAATAAACGGGCCTTCTGCGTGGCAGCCTAAAATCTGACTGCCGTTCCAAGTTTTGCTTTCTTCTTTGAGGTCGCGGCAAACTTGAAGAGCCTGTTTTATAACCTTCATATCAACCGTCATTGTGGTAGGCAAAAATCCTGTTACACCGTTTTTTACAATACCGCTTGCAATGGTGCGAATGCTGTCAGCCTCACCGTCACAAACATCTTTGCCTAAATAACCGTGAATGTGAATGTCAATAAGACCGGGCGAAACATATCCGCCGCACGCATCGGTTATCTCACAATCGCAAGGAATTTTGTCTTCCGGTACAATGCCTTCAATAACATTTGTATAAAGCAGGGCAAAGCCCTCTAAAACACGGTCTTTTAAAATGATTTTTCCGCCTGTTATAGCCTTCATACTCTATCCTCCGTTATAAAGATTATTATTTTGCAAAGCAAATTGCAACTTTAGGGCAATAATAATCATTATCATATTTTTCCATTTTAATTATACCAAAGCCTTAAAAAAAAGCAATATAAAAATTAAATATCTGTTATTGATTTTTTATTAAAATTTTAACAAAAAACTATTGACAAATCAGTCTGTAAAACATATTATTTTTATATAAAATAAAAAATAAAGCGAAAATTCGCTTGTTTACGGAGGTAATATTTTATGGTATTTGAAAAAATGAAACAGATTTTAGCAGAGCAGTTAGATGCAGACATCGAAAGCATTACTTTAGAAACAGATATTCAAGATGACCTTGGCGCTGACAGCCTTGATGTTGTAGAAATGCTTATGTCTATTGAAGATGAATTTGAAATTGAAATTCCTGATGACCAAATAGAAAATTTGAAAACAGTAGGTAATGTTGTAGATTATATTACCGAGCATATGGACTAATCTTTTAAATCAAAAAAATTAAGCACCTGTTTTTTAAAGCAGGTGCTTATATTTTTTTATTCGGTTCTCGACCCTAAAAATCTTGCGGCAACTTCGGCGAGTTTTATGTCACTGTCATTTGCCGCAGAGGTATCATCGTTTTCAAGCAAAACGACAGTTCCGGTTATATCGCCTGCCGAAATTATGGGCGCCGCAACACAGATTTTGCGATTGTTGCCTTCAACCGCAAAAGATTCAGCACCGTTTTGGTTTATATATGTTCTGCGTTCTTCGGTGATTTTTTCAAGCTCGGCGGTGATAGGTTTTTCAATCAAGTCTTTTTTTGAAGTGCCGCCCACCGCTATGCAGTGGTCGCGGTCGCATATAATAACCGCAAGATTACTGCCGGCTGACAGCGCTGCGGCATAGTCGGCTGAAAAAGATGACATTTCACCCATAGGCGAATATTTTTTAAAAATAACTTCGCCGCCGCCCGAAGTATAAATTTCAAGCGGGTCACCCTCGCGAATACGCATAGTTCTGCGAATTTCTTTTGGAATAACCACACGGCCCAAATCGTCGATTCTTCTAACAATGCCCGTAGCCTTCATAATATAATTAACTCCTATTCTTAATTTAATGAATAATGAAAAATGAATGATGAAGAATGAATAATTAATGTGTCGGCAAAGCCGACATTATTTATATAGTGCCAACGGCACACCTAAATTATTCACTATTCATTATTCACTATTCACTCGCAAGGCGGAGCCTTGCGCCTCTGTTGCTTTCATATTATATAAATCCCCTTTAATTTCAAATTGTGATGTTATTATTTGTGAGAAAAGGGAATTTATACTGCAAGAATTTACTTTTGCAATGAAATGTACTATAATAAACTAAAGGCGGTGATTTT
>JBJFGD010000248.1:0-2045 GCA_051892355.1 Acutalibacteraceae bacterium
GGGCGATAAGGTTATGCAAATCAAAAATAATTATGATTTGCAGTGGCAGCGCGACAATGGTGAAATCGGATACGGGGTATATAACGGCGATGTTGGGTATATTACGCTAATTGATATAAAGGGCGGAATAATAAAGGTTAAGTTTGATGACAAAACCGCAACCTACTTTGCCGAAAATATAGGTGAATTAGAATTGGCTTATGCTGTTACCGTACATAAAAGTCAAGGCAGTGAATTTGAATGTGTTATACTTCCTTTGTTAGATACACCGCCGCAGTTGCTATATCGAAACTTACTTTATACGGCAGTTACCCGCGCCAAAAAACTGCTCATTATTGTAGGCAGTGAAAATACATACAACAAAATGGCTGAAAATAACCGAAAAACCTTACGATACACCTTACTTAAAGAATTTTTAATTGAAAATGAATATAGTTAAATGTATTGTAAGCGCTGTTTTTCCAAACAAGTGTATTGGCTGCGGTGAAATAATTAATGATGAAAAATTTCTTTGTGCATATTGTGAAAAGCACATTGAAAAAAATAATCTTGATGATTTGTGTTTGACATGCGGTTTTGAAAAAGAAAATTGTGTCTGCAATTATAATGTTTACCGATTTGAAAGGCTTATTTCGGTATTTAAAAATAAGGGTATAGCACAAAGGGCATATTATTCTTTTAAATTTGGAAAAAAGCAGCATTATGTTAAGTTTTTTGCCGAAAAAATGGCAGAAGCTGTAAACACGCTTTACAGTGATATTAAGTTTGATTATATATGTGCTGTGCCGGCAAGTAAAAGCATTTTTTTAAAATCAAATTATGACCATTGTAATTATTTATGTAAAGAGTTATCGAAGTTTTTAAAAATACCCTATACAAATAAAATTTTATATTGTAAAGGTCATAAAAAGCAACAACACAAGCTCTCAATAAAAAATCGTTTGATCAATGTAAACGGCAAGTTTTACTTTAATTATAGAATTGACGGTGCAACGGTTTTGTTGGTTGATGATATACGCACTACAGGGGCTACTCTTGATGAGTGTGCAAAAATGTTGCTTTATGCGGGGGCTGATAAGGTTTATTGCGTAACTGCACTTGCTACCGTAATGGATTTAAAAAAGAAAATTGAAAATTAGTTAATAATATTGTATAATGTAGGCGGTGATTATAATGGCTATGGAAATAGGTATAGATATAGGCTCATACAAAACTGTTATTTTTTCAAGTTCTAAAGTAGTTCTTGAACTGCCAAGTATTGTTACTGTTAACAGCGAAACATGGGAGCCGGTGTATTTTGGCGAAATGGCAAAGCAAACTATGGGCAGAACACCCGATTCATTTGAATGTGTGTTACCCATAAGTCACGGTATTATTGCTGAATATGATATTGCCGAGGCAATGCTTAAAGAATATATGAGCAAAGCATTCGGTAATAAAATAGTGCGTCCTAAAATGATGGCTACATTGCCTGTCGGGCTTACCGAACTACAACATCATTCACTATCTAATGTTGTAGAGTCAGCAGGCGGCAGAAATATTTCGGTAATTGAAAGTCCGTTGGCTATAGCATATGGCCTAAATCTTGATTTTTCTAAACCGCACGGTTATATGGTGGTAGATATAGGTGCAGGCACTACCGATATAGCGGTAATTTCTATGGGTGGTATTTCGGTGTGTGAGTCTTTTAAAATTGCTTCATACGATTTTGATGCCCAAATTATGAAATATATACGAAAAGAATATAATATTGAAATCGGTAATTTGATGGCAGAGTCTATAAAAAAGCAAATAGGTACTGTTATTAAACACCCTGTTGAGATTGCTATGGTGGCTAAAGGCAGAAATGTATTTACCGGTCTGCCTGAAAGCTTTGAAATTACATCGGCTGAAATTTATGATGCTATTAAAGAAACGGCTGATTCTATCTGTAATGCCATTCGTTTAGTACTTTCAAAAACCGACCCTGATCTTATTGCCGATATTAATTCTGAAGGAATTTATCTTGCAGGCGGTGGTGCTTTGATTAACGGTATGGATAAGCT
>JBJFGD010000249.1:0-2036 GCA_051892355.1 Acutalibacteraceae bacterium
GATTTTGACCTGCATAGGTAGCGATTGACCAGTTGTTATGCTTACCGCTGCCGTTAACACCTGCAAAAGGCTTTTCGTGTAACAAACATACAAGACCGTGCTTTGAAGCAACTTTCTGCATAATCTCCATTGTGATTTGGTTGTGATCGGTTGCTATGTTAGTTGTTGTATAAATAGGTGCAAGCTCGTGCTGTGCGGGTGCAACCTCGTTATGTTCGGTTTTTGCAAGAATACCAAGCTTCCAAAGTTCGTTGTTTAAGTCTTCCATATAGGCCGCAACTCTTGGCTTGATAACGCCGAAATAGTGGTCATCCATTTCCTGACCTTTAGGTGGTTTTGCACCAAAAAGTGTACGACCTGTAAAACGAAGGTCGGGGCGCTCGTCATACATTTCTTTAGTTATAAGAAAATACTCTTGTTCAGGACCTACAGAGCTGGTAACACGCTTTACAGTGTCATTGCCAAACAACTTCAAAATGCGAAGCGCTTGTTTATTTAGTGCTTCCATAGAACGAAGTAAAGGAGTCTTTTTATCAAGTGCGTGACCGCCATATGAGCAGAACGCGGTAGGAATACATAATGTTTTACCCTTTATAAATGCATATGAGGTAGGATCCCATGCGGTATAGCCTCTTGCTTCAAATGTAGCGCGAAGTCCGCCGCTTGGGAATGAAGATGCATCTGGCTCACCTTTAATAAGTTCTTTGCCTGAAAATTCCATAATTACACCGCCGTCAGGAGACGGAGAGATAAAACTATCGTGCTTTTCTGCGGTAATGCCTGTAAGCGGCTGGAACCAGTGTGTATAATGTGTAGCACCTTTTGAAACCGCCCAATCCTTCATTGCTATAGCAACGGCATTAGCAACGCTGATATCAAGCTCTGTTCCTTCGTCGATGGTTTTTTTAAGTGATGCATACACTTTGTCTGACAAAGTAGCTTTCATTACTCTGTCATCAAAAACCAAGCTTCCAAAATAATCTTTTACAGTTTCCATAATGATATCTCCTTTTTTTGTATGATCTTACTTGAACTCGCCGATAAATTTTTAATGTTTTGCTTGGTTCAGCAAACTCAAGTCAGACCATACTGAATATTAAAAGTAAAAGGCGCCTTTAATGTTGTGAAAACATTAAAGACGCCTTTGCCTTTATAAGTAATTTAATTGTTTAGATTCTGATTATACAATGCCCTGTGCATTCATTGCATCTACAACTTTTTCAAAGCCTGCGATGTTTGCGCCGACAACAAAGTTATCTGTAAAGCCATATTTCTTTGAAGCATCGTCGATATTATGATAAAGATCTGCCATAATACCTTTAAGCTTTGCATCAACTTCTTCAAATGACCAATGAAGTCTTTCGCTGTTTTGTGACATTTCAAGTGCTGATGTAGCAACACCGCCTGCGTTAGCTGCTTTACCGGGAAGGAATAGCACATTGTTTGTCTGAAGATATTCGGTAGCCTCTAAAGTGGTAGGCATATTTGCACCTTCAGCAACGGTCATTACGCCGTTAGCAACCAAAGCTTTTGCATCTTCCAAATCAAGCTCATTTTGTGTAGCGCAAGGAAGTGCAACATCACATTTAACACTCCAAACACCTTTTCCTTCATGATATTCAGAATTTGGTCTGTAATTTTTATATTCAGTAAGTCTTTGACGCTTAACCTCTTTAATTTCTTTAAGAGCTGCCACATCAATACCGTCGGGATCATAAACCCAACCGGTAGAGTCTGAACAGGTAACAACCTTTGCACCAAGCTGCTGTGCTTTTTGAATAGCGTAAATTGCAACATTACCGGCGCCCGATACAACAACGGTCTTGCCTTCAAGTGACTGACCGTGACAACGAAGCATTTCATCTACTATATAAAGAAGGCCGTAACCGGTGGCTTCGGTTCTTACAAGTGAGCCGCCGTAAGAAAGGCCTTTGCCTGTAAGCACACCTTCAAATACTCCGCGAAGTTTCTTGTATTGGCCGAACATATAACCGATTTCTCTGGCACCTGTACCGATATCGCCTGCAGGTACATCG
>JBJFGD010000250.1:0-2025 GCA_051892355.1 Acutalibacteraceae bacterium
GCTTGATGCCTGCTGTTCCATAAGCTGGTCTTTGGTAATAAGCACTTGACGGGGTTTTGAGCCTTCATATGGGCCTACAATACCTCGTTCTTCCATTTCATCAACAATTCGTGCGGCACGGGCATAACCAAGCTTTAGTTTTCGTTGCAGTAAAGATGTAGATGCCTGACCAAGTTCAACAACAACCTTAATTGCTTCATCAAGCATAGGGTCATCTGCGTTTGCCGCTTCTTCTGATACACCGGTAAACTGTTGCTTTTCAATAGCCGCTTGACGCTCAATTTCGAGCATAACATTGTCATCATAGTCGGCTTTTCCCCCGCTTTTTACAAATTCAACTACGCGTTCAACCTCTTCATCACTTACAAAGCAACCTTGAACACGGAACGGTTTGGTTGCACCCATAGGTTTAAACAGCATATCGCCGCGACCAAGTAGCTTTTCGGCGCCTGCGCTGTCAAGTATTGTGCCGCTGTCTATGTGTGAAGATACGGCAAACGCAATTCTTGTAGGTATATTTGCTTTAATAACACCTGTTACAACATTAACCGAGGGGCGTTGTGTAGCTATAAGCAGGTGAATACCGGCAGCACGCGCTTTTGCGGCAATACGGTTTATAGAGTCTTCAACCTCTTTGGGTGCCGTCATCATAAGGTCGGCAAGCTCATCAATAATAATGACTATACGAGGCATTTTTTTAACCTCGGGCTCGTCAACAAGCGTTTCAACAAATTTGTTGTATCCCTCAATATTACGAACATCGCGGTCAGCAAACATTTTATACCGTTGTTCCATTTCATTTACTGCCCAGCCAAGAGCACCTGCCGCTTTACGCGGATCGGTAACAACGGGCACAAGCAGGTGAGGAATACCGTTATAAATGCCAAGTTCTACAACCTTTGGGTCAATCATAAGCAATTTTACATCATCGGGCGAAGCCTTGTAAAGCAGGCTTATGATAAAAGAGTTAATACATACCGATTTACCCGAACCGGTAGCACCTGCGATAAGTCCGTGCGGCATTTTTGCAATATCGGCAACCACTGTGTTGCCGCCTATATCTTTACCCATAGAAACAGTAAGTTTGCTTTTTGAAGATGAAAATGTACTTGATTCAATAACTTCGCGTATGCCTACCGTAGCGCTGGCACGGTTGGGCACCTCAATGCCAACCGCCGCTTTGTTTGGAATAGGTGCTTCAATACGCACACCTGCGGTTGCAAGGTTAAGGGCAATATCATCAGCAAGACTTGTAATTTTGCTGATTTTGACACCGGCTTTGGGTTGTAACTCATACCGTGTAACGGTAGGCCCGCGGCTTACATCTACAACGCGTGTTTCAACGCCAAAACTTTTAAGAGTTTCAACAAGTTTTTCTGCCGTGCTTTCAAGTTCGGCGGCAATTGTTTTACTGTCTTGGCTGTTAATGCTTTCAAGTAAATTAATTGGTGGATATTTGTATAACCTGACATTGTTTAAGCCTTCGGTAATTTCGTCGGTCATTTCGTCTGTTTCTTTTTGAAAATCAACCGTTATGCGTTCAGGTGTGTTTTCTTGTGCCTCTTCGCGCATATTTTCAAGTGCTTCATCGATTTGAGCAGTGTCGTCTTCAGGCTCATATGTATCGTTGCCTGTCGCAGAATTTGCGGTTTCATCGTCATTGTTATAGCTGTCAACAAGTTTTTGCTGCATTTCGTCAAGATTGCGTTTGCGCTTGTGTGATTTTTCAGGCTCATCTACGGGTATGTCAACATCAAAGCCCTTAATAACCTTAAGCTCTTTCTTTTTAGGAGCATCAGCCTTTTCTGCCTCACGGGCGGCACGCTCATTAAATGCGCTTTCTGCTTGTTCTGATACAACTTTAACAGGTTTTGAAACTGTTTTAAAAAGCGCTATAAGCGTAGTGCCTGTAATAATCATAAGGAACACAAATATAAGTAAAATAACGGTTATAGCGGCACCTGTTTTACCAAAAGCAAGATAAAGCGGATAACCTATAAGCGCACCTAAAAATCCTCCGCTTGC
>JBJFGD010000251.1:0-8189 GCA_051892355.1 Acutalibacteraceae bacterium
AAGCCGATTTACCAGACCGTCAAGGTCTATAGCCTGTCCAATTACGGCACCAAAGGCAGCCGAAATAATTACTATGAGTGTATTAATATTTTTTTCAAAAAGGCCCATAACGCCTATAAACAGCACGCACAAAGCCATAGCATACATAAGTGTTTGCTGAATTTTTTCGGGTATGCCCTTTTTAAGCAGCATACCAACCAAGCCGCCTACGATTACCAATATAAAATTAACAACCGCACCGCTTGTAAAAATTTTAATCATATAACCACCACTATATTATAATATAATATAATTTACAAAAAATCAATAATAGACTTAAAATACTCTTGTATTTATAAACAATTTATTGTAAAATATATATATAGAATCTTAACGGAGGTTGCCTTTATGCCCACTTCTAACACTATGAAAATTAAAACCAAGCGCCCAAATCTGTATTTGCGCGTTAGTAAAGGTCATTTTGCAACAAGCAACAGCCACAGCAATTACTATATTGATGTAGCAACACAAAAATCGCGCCTTTCCGAAGCGAAAGCAGTAGCGGATGAGCTTTGTAACTACTATCGCCATAATACTATTGTCGATACAATTCTTTGCCTTGACGGCATGGAAGTTATAGGCACCTGCCTTGCAGACAGACTTACATCAGGTGACTATGTAAATATGAATGCTCACCAGACTATTTATGTAGTAACTCCCGAATCGGTAAACTCAAGCCAGTTGCTTTTCCGTGATAATATAGTGCCTATGATTCAAGGCAAGCATGTGCTTGTTCTTGCGGTTTCTGTTGCTACAGGCCGCACGGTAAAGGCTGCTGTTGAAGCAGTTAAGTATTACGGAGGCGAAGTTGCAGGTATTGCATCAATATTTGCTACAAGTCATGAATGTTCGGGCTATACCGTAAATTCGGTATTTGACCCTAATGACCTGCCTGACTATAAAAACTATTCATCTAATGATTGCCCAATGTGCAAAAAAGGCGAAAAGATTGATGCGCTTATTAATTGTCACGGCTTTTCAAAGTTATAATTTAACGGAGGTTTAAAATATGTCAAGATTAGAAGAAGCCAAAAAGCAATATGCGGCTTTGGGCGTTGATGTAGATGCCGCTATAGAAATTTTGAAAAAACAACCCGTATCATTGCATTGCTGGCAAGGCGATGATGTTAAGGGCTTTGACCAAGACGGTCCTTTGACCGGCGGTATTCAAACCACAGGTAACTACCCCGGCAAAGCACGCACACCTGATGAGCTTATGGCAGATATGGATATGGTTATATCACTTTGCCCCGGTATGAAAAAGATAAATGTTCACGCGTGCTACGCAATTTTTGAAGACGGTGAATTTGCCGACCGCGACAAATTAGAACCCAAACATTTTAAAAAATGGGTTGATTTTGCAAAGAAACACGGTATGGGGCTTGATTTTAACCCTACATTCTTCTCACATCCAATGGCTGACAGCGGTCTTACCCTTTCAAGCCCCGACGAAAAAATCCGCAATTTTTGGATTGAGCACGGCAAGGCATGTGTTCGCATTTCTCAGTATTTTGCAGAAGAAACAGGCATTCCTTGCGTTATGAACATTTGGACAGGTGACGGGCTTAAAGATATTCCCGCAGACAGAATGGGTCCGCGTGTAAGATATAAAGAATCTATCGAAGCCATTCTTTCAGAACCGTTTGATAAATCAAAGGTTAAGCCTTGTGTTGAATCAAAGGTATTCGGCATCGGCGTAGAGGCTTACACTGTCGGTTCGGCTGAATTCTCACTCACCTTTGCGGCAACCCATGACGGTTGTTTGCCGCTTATGGATAACGGCCACTATCACCCTACAGAAGTTGTGTCTGACAAAATTCCTGCATTGCTCACATTCTTCCCCGAGATTGCGTTACATATCACCCGCCCTATCCGTTGGGACTCTGACCATGTAGTATTGTTTGACGACGAAACACGCGAAATGGCAAAAGAAATTGTTCGTTGCAATGCGTTTGACAAGGTTTATATGGCACTTGACTATTTTGATGCAAGTATTAACCGCATCTCTGCTTGGACAGTAGGGCTTCGCAGTTGGCAAAAGGCATTACTTATGGCAATGCTTACACCAAATGCTGCTCTTAAAGATTTGCAAGACAAGGGCGAATTTACCGAACTGATGGTAAGAAGCGAAGAGGTTAAGACATTACCGTTTGGCGATATTTGGAACTACTATTGCGAATGCTGCGGTGTGCCCGCCGACGGCGAATGGTTTGAAAAGGTAAAAGAATACGAGCAGAATGTGCTTTCAAAACGAGTATAATTAAACCAAATAAAAAATTTTAAGCTCCTGACCGTTAAAGGTTAGGAGCTTTTATATTTGCTTTAATTATTAGCCTTGCTTAACTTTCTTTTTGAGATATACTCACTTGCCTTTTTAACAATAAACACAGCAAGCAAGCCGTCTATTATGCCGAGTATCGCACCGCCTAAAACATCGGTAGGATAGTGCATATAAAGGTACAGTCTTGAAAATGCAGTAAGAGCTGCAAACACTATTGCCGCCGTACCCCATTTTTTGTTGTTTGCAAAAATAGCTATGGCACATTCTACCGAACAGCGCGTATGACCCGATGGAAAAGAATAACTTGAAAGCTTATTTATAATAACATTAGCTTCTGTGTTTACAACATACGGACGCGGGCGCGCAAAAATATTTTTTAAAATTTGATTGCCTAATATCTCGCCCAAAATAAGAGCTACACCAAGACAAGCACCCGTTTTTCGTGTCTTTTTAAAGCATAAAAGAATTATGGCAAGTATTATCCAAAAAATTCCTTTATTAGTAAATGAAGTTATTGCAACAAAAAAACCGTCAAGAAATTTACAAGAAAAAGTATCTTGTATAAAATCAAGTATCTTAATTTCAAACTCGTTCATAGACTCACCTGTTATTTAAAAAACAATGGCAATTTTTCAAGATAGATAATGTCATCACGGTCGGCAGCATCGCCCTCTGCCAAGAATGCGCACGCCGCAACCTCTAGGCCGCCTGCCTGTTTTACAAGTTCACGCACAGCCGCCAATGATTCGCCTGTGCTTATAACATCATCAATAATAAGTACGCGTTTGCCTTTTATCTGATTAACCTCGGTTTCGCCGAGATAAAGGTGCTGTTCCTTTTGTGTGGTAATAGAGGTCACAGCAACATCAAGAGGATTGCGCATATAAACCTTAACACCCTTGCGCGCAATTATGTACGGCTTGCCGCTTTGACGCGCCATTTCATAAGCCATAGGAATAGACTTGGCTTCGGGGGTGAGTATTACATCAAATTCAGGCACTTTTTCAAGCAGTTCTTTGCAACCTGCAATTGTAAGTTCTACATCACCGAAAATTATAAAAGCTGCAATATCAAGGCTATCGCTTACCGGAAATTTTTCTAACTTGCGCTCAAGCCCTGCAATTTTCATAGTATAGTATTCAGACATAACAATTTCTCCTAATCATGCAATTTTTTAGCCTGGAGGCCACTGTAAATATCTGCGAGCAAGCAAATGGAAATGCAAATGCCCTACGGTCTGCCCGCCGTCTTTACCGCAATTGGTTACCACACGAAAACCTTGTTCAAGATTTTCTTGTTTTGCTATCTTTGCCACAGCCTCAAAAATTTTTGCAACACAACTGCTGTTTTCATCAGTAATTTCAGCCGCTGAAGTTATATGCTTTTTGGGCACTACAATAGCATGAAACGGTGCTTGAGGGTCAATGTCTGCAAAAGCGTAAACGCTTTCATCCTCATAAATTTTAGTGCTTGGAATTTCACCTGCGATTATTTTACAAAATAAGCAATCATTCATTTTATTTCACCATATCTGATACAATATTGCAAACCGCGTCAAGCGCTGTTTGCGCTTTTTCAATTTCTTTACCGCCGGCCATTGCGCTATCAGGTTTACCGCCGCCGTTTCCGCCTGCGAGCTGTGCCACTGCTTTAACAATATTGCCTGCGTGCGCACCGCGAGCCAATGCCGCTTTACCAACGCCTGCACAGAAGGTAAGCTTTTCGCCGTTAACAGCCGCAAGCACCGCAACGGCATTTTCATTTTCGGCCTTTACGGTATCAATCATTTTGCGAAGCTCATCGGGCGCTGTGCCGTCAAGTTTTGCAACCGCAACCTTGACACCGTTTACATCAGTGGCAGATGACATTATATCGGTAAGTTTTCCCGAAGCTAATTTTGCCTCAAGTGATTCTATCTTCTTTGAATCTTCTTTCATCTGCTTTACAGTAGCAGCAGCCTTTGCAGCAACATCTTCTATATTACCTGATTTAAGCGCCGCAGCTGTACTGTCAAGCAATGATTTATAATGATTTATAAGATTTAAAACATTAAAGCCTGTGTATGCCTCAATACGGCGAGTGCCTGCGGCAATACCGCTTTCTGATACAATTCTGAAAAGTCCTAACTTGCCGGTATTATCAACATGTGTACCGCCGCAAAGCTCGATAGAAAAATCGCCTGCTTTTACAACACGAACAATATCGCCGTACTTTTCACCAAAGAGTGCCATTGCACCAAGAGCACGCGCCTCATCAATAGGCATTTCGCGATTGTCAACCTCAATACCTTGAAGGATAGCATCATTTACAAGCGCTTCAACCTTTTGAATTTCTTCGGCTGTAAGCGCAGAGAAATGTGTAAAGTCAAAACGAACAGCCTTTTCATTTACAAGTTGACCTGCCTGCTCAACATGTGTGCCCAAAACCTGCCGCAACGCTGCCTGCAAAAGGTGTGCTGCGGTATGATTGCGGCGAATAGCCTCGCGGCGAGCAACATCAATTTTGACATTTACGGTATCGCCTACCGAAATTTCACCTGTAACAGTACCTATGTGTGTAAATATACCGTCTACGGTTTTCTTTGTATCGATAACTTCAAAACCGCCTATAACACCGCTATCGCCAACCTGACCGCCGCTTTCGGCATAGAAAACGGTTTTGTCAAGCACAATTATAGCTTTTTGACCGGACATTGCAGATGATACATGCTCACCCTCTACAACTATGTCAAGCACAGTAGCAGTGCATTCATTTTGCGTATAGCCCAAAAATTCGGTAGCAGAAATGTTATCAAAGTTTATGCCGTCACTGCTCCAGCTTTCGCCGTCACTGGCCTTACGGGCATTTCGTGCCTTTTCGCGCTGCTGTTGCATAAGCGCATTAAAGCCTTCCTCATCAACAGTCATTCCTTTTTCGTATAAAATATCACGAGTCAAATCAAGCGGAAAACCGTAGGTGTCATAAAGGCGGAAAGCATCAGCGCCCGAAAGCGTGCCGCCGTTTGCGGTAAGCTCACTTAAAATGCCAAGACCTTGGTCAATAGTCTTTGAAAAACTTGCTTCTTCGTTAGAAATAACCTTTTTAATAAGCTCTTGCTTGTCTAAAAGTTCGGGGTAACCGGCAGCATTTTCTTTTATTACTGCCTCAACCATTTCTACAAGAAAAGCGCGATCAATACCAATAAGTCTGCCATGCCTTGCAGCACGGCGAATAAGGCGGCGTAGCACATAACCGCGACCCTCATTTGACGGAATAATACCATCGCTTATCATAAATGTAGAAGCACGGGCATGGTCGGTAATAGCACGAATAGATATGTCTACCTTATTGTCTTTGCCGTATTCTTTGCCCGAAATTTCACAAACCTTGTCAAGTATATTACGAATGGTATCTACCTCAAACATATTGTCTACACCCTGCATTACGCAAGCAAGACGCTCAAGTCCCATACCTGTATCAATGTTTTTATGTTCAAGCTCGGTATAAGTGCCGTCACCCATATTGTTAAACTGCGAGAAAACATTATTCCAGATTTCCATATATCGGTCGCACTCACAGCCCGGCTTACAATCAGGTGAACCACAGCCGTATTTTTCGCCGCGATCGAAATATATTTCACTGCAAGGGCCGCATGGACCTGTGCCGTGTTCCCAGAAATTGTCTTCTTTGCCCAGTTTTATAATGCGTTCTTCGGGCACACCTATAACATCGCGCCAGATAGCGTAAGCCTCATCATCTTCTTCATAAACAGAGGGCCAAAGCAGATTTTCAGGTATTTCAAGCTCTTTGGTCAAAAATTCCCAAGCCCACGGAATAGCCTCGTTTTTAAAATAATCACCGAATGAAAAGTTGCCAAGCATTTCAAAATATGTACCGTGACGCGCTGTAATGCCCACGCGTTCAAGGTCGGGTGTACGAATGCACTTTTGGCAAGTGGTAACGCGATTACGCGGCGGTGTTACCTCGCCTGTAAAATATTTTTTCATAGGCGCCATACCCGAGTTTATAAGTAACAGTGATTTATCATTGTTAGGAACCAAAGAAAAACTGCCCAAACGCAGATGACCCTTTGATTCAAAAAATGATAAATATCTTTCACGAAGTTCGTTAAGCGACATCCATTTCATAATTTTTTTACTTCCTTAAAATAAAAATAAACATACAAGGTAATTATATACCTCAAGCGGTATTTTGTCAATAATGCTATACAGCAAAAGAAGGGTGTTTTCTAAAGTTTAAGCGGCATAAAATATTAAACGGTACCGTAAAACAGTACCGTTTTTATTTCGCGTTAAATAATATTTATTTGACAGCATTTCATAACTTCAAGTGCGGCGTTATGAGTTTCGGGTGTAACCCCTGCACAGCATGATGAATCAACATAAATTTCGACATCAGTAAAATTGGCTTTAAGCAATAATGCGTTTGACACAACACAAATATCGGTACAAAGACCTATAAGGGTAATTTCTGCTTGATTATCGCCAATAGACTCTTTTATTAACTGCGGTAATTTAGTTGAACCAAAGGTTAATTTTTCTACTGTTTTATAGTTTCGGTTTTTTAAAGCATCGGCAATTTTGGGGTTTAAAAGCCAACCGTTTGTATCCTTTATACAGTGAGGCACAGGCAATTTTTGCCCCTCGAGAGTTTGCATATAGTTTTCATAGTGGGTGTCAAGCGTTACAAAAATATCACCGTCAAAGTTTTCAATTTTTTGCGCCGCATTATCTATCATGGCAACCGCTTCGCGAGTGCCTAACGCACCGTCGACAAAATCATTTTGAATATCTACTACCACTAAAATCTTTTTCATAAATCAATTTCCTTTTAAAATATTTTATTTATAAGTTTTGTAATTTTAGCAAATACTTCTGTGTCATACCCGGAAGGCCCCGGTGCATCGGTAAGTATTGAAATAATATAAGGGTTATCACCCTTCCATACAATACCCGCATCGCTGAATGACAGCCAGTCGCCCGTACTATTGTTACCCTGCTTATGCGAATAGTCTATATCGCTTATTGCCGCCGTAGCATAGTTGCCCGCAGTATTAGTACAGCTGTTATATAAAAATCGCGAAAAATCAGTATCGGTTTCAAAATAGTTATATATCTCACGCCAAAGCTTTACAAGGTCATTTGATTTTGTGTGCAAACTCCACACGGTCGGTTTTATTTGCAGCGAATCGCAACCAAGTTCACGCATATAGGCATTATAATCATCTCTGCCGAAATAATCCACCAACATTAAATAGCCTACATTATCGCTTATAGACATACTTTTATAAAGCGCGGTTTCAACTGTGAACACCGTTCCAAACGGTGAATACTGCATATCGCCTGTACCAGGTTCGTAATGTTTTTCTTCATATGTAAGCGGCACGCTTAAATTTCCGTTACCGTTTTCCATCTGCTTACAGGCATAAAGCGCGTATGCCGCTTTTACAGTACAAGCTCCAAAAATAGGTGTTTGGGTATTGTACATAAGTGCTTTATTATTGCCTATAGAATAAACCGTTAGAGAAATGTTGCGACTGTAACTGTCTAAAACAGATTGCAATTCTGAAATCGCGTCAGTATACTGCTCACTTTGAAGTTCGCCGTAAACCGTAACGGTTTTGCCGCAATCTGACATAGTTTCTAATAAATCAATCTGCAGTTCTGTTTGAGAAGTTTCTTCTTTAGCATCCGACAGGTCTATAGCGAGTTCAGATGACAGACTGTCAGGCGCACTGCTATTCAAAGCGGTATCTGTATCTTGGCCGTTACACGCAGTTAGAAATATAACAAAGCAAACCAAAACCGCCATTATTTTTAATATGTTTTTCATTTTATATTATACCGTCACTTAACAGATGAGTTAATAC
>JBJFGD010000252.1:0-2022 GCA_051892355.1 Acutalibacteraceae bacterium
AAGTATTGCGCCGTCTTGGGCTCTTGAAACCAAAACATTTACGGCGCCCATTTGCTGAAGTTTTTTTGCGTATTCAACTATTTTTTCTTCTGTGTCGGTTTTGGTGCCGAAAGTATCGCCCAGTTCATGATGATTGGGCTTGATTAAAAAAGGTTTGTATTTCAAAACGCGTAACATAAGCTCGCCCGCCGCATCTACAACAAAGTTTATACCCTTGCCGTCAAGCCTTGCAAGAATTTGCTCATAGATATTGTCGGGCAATTTGTTTGGAACAGAGCCTGCCAAAACCAAATAATCGCCCGCTTTGATACTGTCGAGCTTTTGCAAAAGATTTTCAATATCTTTTGCAGTGATTTCCGGTCCGTTTGCATTGATATCAAGCTCTTTATCAGACTTAATTTTAACATTTATTCTGGTCTCGCCTGTTTTAAGGTAACAAAAATCACAGTCAATATTTTCTGCTTTCAACATTTTTTCAAGGCGATGACCTGTAAAACCTGCAACAAAGCCCAGTGCTTTGTTCGGGATCCCCAGCCTTGTTAAAATAGCCGAAACATTTATTCCCTTTCCGCCATAGTACATAGCATCTGCCGTTGTGCGATTTATGTCATCAAATCTAATTTTTTCAACACACATAACATAATCAAGCGCGGGGTTTAAAGTAACTGTATATACCAAAAATACCACTTCTTTCGCTTACTGTTGCTTTTAAATTATACCGCACCGTACAAAATCATGCAAGCAAAAAAGTTGTGCTTACAAATTTGTTATGCCTAAATTTTTATATGCTTGCAAATTATATGAAAAAGTTATATAATTAATATGTATTGTTATAATTTCTTGTCGAATACTAAATTCGGAGGGAAATTATATGAGCAACGATAATAAAAAGTCTTGTGAAAATAAACAGTTAGATGCTATTAAAGAGCTCGGCTCGGTTGAGACAGTAAACGGCAAACACAAAATATTTTGCCTTACAATTATAGGTGAAATCGAAGGTCATAATGTTTTGCCCGAACAAAGCAAAACCACAAAGTATGAACATGTTATACCGCAGTTGGTTGCCGTTGAGCAAGATGATAGCATTGAGGGTATGCTTGTAATTTTAAACACCGTTGGCGGTGATGTTGAAGCAGGGCTTGCTTTGGCAGAGTTAATTTTAGGTATGAAAAAGCCCACCGTAAGTCTTGTGCTTGGCGGCGGTCACTCAATCGGTGTGCCGCTTGCAGTTTCGGCAAAACACTCGTTTATAGCACCGTCGGCTACAATGACAATACACCCTGTGCGCACTACGGGGCTTGTCATAGGCGTTCCGCAGACTATGAATCATTTTGCGCGTATGCAAGGGCGAATTACAGATTTTGTAGTTAAGAATTCTAATATTTCGGCTGAAAACTTCACCGAGCTTATGATGAATACAGGCGAGCTTATAACCGATGTGGGCTCTACCCTATCAGGCAAAAAGGCGGTTTCAGTGGGGCTTATTGATTCTATGGGTAATTTAAGCGAGGCTTTAGACTGTCTTCACAAAATGATTGAAAGCAAAAAATGACGGCGTCAAACTTCAGACGCCTATACATAAAAAACATTTTATATGGGGTGTTACATAAATGGCAACAAAAAAGAGGAGTAATTCTTCTTCAAAAAAGCAAACAAAGGCTCAAAACAAAGCATCTCGTCAGCTTCATTCTGTTATATGGTTTGCTGTGGCTGTATTTTTAATGTTTGTAGTCTTTGTAAAAGGGCAAAATGTTTGGACCGTAATGCATAACTTTATGTTCCGGATTTTTGGTTTTACTGCATATTTTTATCCATTTTTATTGGGCACAGTAGCTATAATATTTGCCACCGATAAATTTTCTTCAAACATTAATGCAAAAATAATCGAATCTATAGTTCTTGTTGTGCTTTTGGGTGCCGCAATAGATATTTTTTCTACACATTCGGCAGATGTTACATTTTGGCAACATCTTAAAACAGCATTTGAAATTGGTACCGGTAAAGCAAGCGGAGGATTTTTAG